>JACRMS010000010.1 GCA_016214845.1 Nitrospirota bacterium
AAAGGCACGGTATGTTGCCTTGCCCTTCATCGCTAAATATTTTGTTATCGCCGCTGTCAAGGATGTCTTGCCATGGTCTACGTGACCGATCGTTCCTACGTTGATGTGCGGCTTCGTTCTTTCAAATTTTGCCTTTGCCATAAATCCTCCTGATTTTAGGTCATTAAAACATTTTTGTATATAAAATCAATGGGTCTTAAATTTCTTAAGTCCATTATACTATACGATTGCTTATGTATTACTCAATCAATTAATTTTTGCCTTTTGGCAAAGCCCATGACCGGGATTGAACCGGTGACCTCATCCTTACCAAGGATGTACTCTGCCAACTGAGCTACATGGGCACATAAAGCTGTAAGCTCTAAGCAATCAGCATTTAGCAAAAAAACCAAAGCCATCCAAGCTGATTGCTTAGAGCTTACAGCTTATTGCTGTCTTTTGGAGCGGGAAACGGGATTCGAACCCGCGACCCTCAGCTTGGAAGGCTGACGCTCTACCACTGAGCTACTCCCGCATCTCTCTATCCACAGATTTCACAGATTACACAGAATAAAATACATTCGACTTTTTTCTTCTCCCATCTGTGTCATCTGCGCAATCTGCGGATGATGCATTTATTCACTGGTGGAGAGGGGAGGATTCGAACCTCCGAAGGCTTCGCCGGCAGATTTACAGTCTGCTCCCTTTGGCCACTCGGGAACCTCTCCGTTTATAAGCTGTCAGCAATTAGCTTTCAGTTTTCAGCTAAAATTTTTTTCTTCTTTACTGACTGCTGACAGCTTATGGCTGTTCACTGTCTTTATGGAGCCGATGAAGGGATTCGAACCCCCGACCCTCTGATTACAAATCAGATGCTCTGCCAACTGAGCTACATCGGCGCTTTTATTAATTAATTTAATCTCAATTTTATTAGCGGCAGATGTGTATTGAGGCTTCCTTTATAACTTTTCTCGGCCGATCCCGACCTTCTATTCTATTAATAGAATAGATAATATAAATAATTAGTTCCTATTTGGTCAACCAGTAATCATAACATTTATTTTTTTTCTTTTACAATGCCCCATGTTAAGAGCTCCGGACCAAACCCAAGATGACTTCTTTTGTCGTTCTCCGGCTAAGCGATCTGCCGATTCATTACAGAGAAAAATCAATGTGAGGGACGCCGGGGTAATATTAAAGAAGGGTTAATCAGCCTTTTCTTTGCCTGCCGAAAATTCACCGAAAGAGACATTTTCTTTAATGGCAAAGATTGCTCCCAGGACGACGGTAGTGCCCATTGATACGAACCATGAAACAATGCCGTAACTGAAAGCGACCTCTTGAGGGATGCCGAATATCCCGTGCAGGGCTGCCACACAAGCCAAATGGTATGATCCAAGAAACCCTGGAGTGGGAGCCGCTGTAATAAAAATGGCTACCGTTAAACAAAGTATTACAAGCGAGGAGACAATGGGCAGATCCGCTTCAATGCCGAATGCCAGATAGAGAGGATAATAGGTAATGATAAATGAAGCCCATATTAAGATTGAAAGGAAGACCGTAGCCACAAATCCGCGTTTGTCTCTGATGATGCTAAGTCCGTCTGTAAATGAATGCACTAAACCGGTGATCTTTTCCTTCCACTTTTGCGGGAAAGGTTTAACGAAAAAACCCACAACCTTCATGGCCCAATCATTCTTAAACTGCAGAAAAGCGGAAAACAATAGGATCAATACAAACAAAATCAAACTTGCCGAGCCAAAATAAATCATTTTGTTATGAGTATCACCTGTTCCAAAGGCGTCTCCCATGAAAAGCAACACCCAGCACAGCAAAAAAAGTATAAGTGCAAGATCAAAAAGTCTCTCTATAACAATGGAGGCGAATGACGCGCTGAAGCTGATGTTTTCTTTTTTGGAAAGGAGATAAGGCCTGACAACCTCCCCTGCCCTGGCAGGGAGCATGTTTGCCATAAAGCCAATCATCAATGGAGACAAGAGGTCCATTGTTTTAACTTCTTTTATCGAACGGACAAGATAGCGCCATCTCATGGCCCTGAGCAGATAACTTATAATAACCAGGACAATCGCGGGGAAGATGTATAAATAATGCACCGATTTGAGGGCAGTTACCAGTTTATTAAACTCAATATCCTTTGTGGCGTAGTATAAAGAGAAGACAATGATGACAATGCCGATGAGCAGATGAAGAAGTTTTTTGTGCATGAATTGTTGATAGTATAGCCGTTAAATAAATTAACAATCAAGCCTTCTCCTTCGCCATATCGATAATTTCGATTACCCTGTCAACTATTAATTGGATGACCTGTTCGCCCTTTGCCCTGCTTGCCTTTGCCGGGTTTCCCCACACACCGCCGCGCCAGTATTTAAGTTTGTCTTTCACAATAAACGGTCCCGGCAGCTTCGGATATTCTTCTTTTGAGCTTCCCTTTACAAGCTCAGGCGCAAGGTAAAGAACAAGAGACGTCTCGATTTCCCCCGCGTGTGAATCATTCGGAGTTTCCGCGATCGCTGAAAGCTCTTTGCGGAGGACGTCATAAGGGCAGAGTACCGCAATCTTCATTCCCTTTAACTCCTCAATCAGCGTTTCTGCCGCTTCCTTCAGGGCGTACGAATGCAGGCCTCCTCCATGGCCCGTGACAAGATAAAAGTTCCTGAGACCTTTTTTATATGCGTCTCTTACAATATCGCAGGTAAGTCTCCTCAGGGTTTCTGGAGTAATGCTTATCGTCCCCGGATGCTGGCTTGTAGAGGTACACACTCCGTAATAAATCGGCGGCGCGAGAAACACTTTTCTCTTCTGGACAACACGCTTGAGCGCTTCATATACGATCAAAGTGTCCGTGTTTAAGGGGAGATGATTGCCGTGCTCTTCAACCGTGCCGAACGGGAAGATCATGGTTTTCGTTTTCTTCAGATATTTTTTAAATTCAGCCATGGTAATATTTTCGAGCAACATTGCCGCCTCCTGTTTGATAAATTGACTGGATTTATTATACTTGTTGTGAGGCATGAAATATCATTGCGGGTATTGTGGACCAATCCATTGTTCTGGCTTACAGCTGTTAGCTGATAGCTGCAAGCTTACTTTTTAATACATGAAACTTATTATTCTTGGAAGCGGCACCTGCGTGCCGTCCCTGAAAAGAAACGCCCCCGGATATTATCTGGAGGCAGAGGGTTTTCAAATTCTTGTCGAATGCGGCAGCGGCACACTGCTTCAGCTTGAGAGGGCGGGGAAGAGTTACAAAAACATTGACGCCGTATTTATCACCCACAGGCACCCTGACCATTTCGCGGATTTGATGCCCCTGATCCAGGCCCTTCTTGCCACTCCGAAATTTAAAAGGGAGAAGGACCTTTTTATCGTAGCGCCTCGCGGCTTCATCTCATATTATGAAAAGGCGATTGCCTCCATTTTGGGTAAACCGAAGGATTTCAACATTCAGCTTATAGAGATTGAGGACAAACTCGAACTCGGCCCCTTCAATATTTTTACCGCGGAAACCGTCCATTCATCAGACAGCATTTCCTTCAGGTTTGAACATGGAGACAAGGCCATCGTCTTTACAGGCGACGCGGATTATGATCAGGGGATTGTCGAGCTCTCAATCAAAGCCGACCTCTTGATCGCAGATTGTTCCTTCCCTGATTTAATGAAGGCAAAGGGGCATCTGACTTCAAAAGAATGCGGCCTTGTCGCAAAAAGGGCAGGCGTGAAAAAACTCCTCCTGTCTCACCTCTATCCCGCTGATGTACCCGATATTGAGAGAGTCAATGAAGCCCGGGAAGTCTTTGACGGGGATGTGTTACTGGCAGAGGACCTGATGGATATGGAGATTTAAATGAAAAAATACGATATAGATTTTTTATTTGAGATGTTGATAATAAACCTGGTCTTATTTAAAATTTGGTGAGGCTTAAGCATGAAAATATTTTATTCCCCTAAGTGTCTTGAATATTCCCAGCCCGGCCATCCTGAGTCCCCTGAAAGGGTGCGCGGCACTTATGAGTATTTAGAACAGAAAGGTTATGAATTCACAGGCCCCAAACCCTGCACGGATGAAGATATTCTTCTGGCCCACTCGCAAACGCTTCTTGACAGCGTCAGGAAAGAAAAATTCTTCGACTTTGACACCCCTTCATTTCCGGGCATCTTCGATATTGCCAAGCTGTCGGCGGGAAGCGCGATTGAAGCGGCCATGCATTGCCTGACAACGGGAGAAAACGCTTTCTCCCTTATGCGTCCGCCGGGGCACCACGCGACAAGGGGCAATCTCGGGGGGTTCTGTTATTTCAACAATATCGCCATTGCCTCATTGAAGGCAAAAGAAAAAGCTGGGAAAGTGGCCATCGTGGATTTTGACTGCCACCACGGAAACGGAACAGAAGACATCCTGCACGGCAAACAGGATTTCTTGTACCTCTCCCTGCATCAAAGCCCGCTGTATCCCGGCACTGGATTAAGGAGCAGGGAGAACTGCATTAACTATCCCATGCCTGCGGGCACAACGCCGAATGAATATCTCTCGGCATTTCAGGAAGGACTGCAGCAGGTTGAAGAATTCAGCCCCGATGTCCTGGCAATCTCCGCAGGTTTTGATACGTATAAACTCGACCCGATCACCAGCCTCACGCTTGAAAAAGATACTTACCGGAAAATAGGTACTTTGCTTGCAGATTTAAAGAAACCGGCCTTCGCTATACTTGAGGGCGGCTACAGCAAAGACCTTCCCGAATGCGTTTATCAGTTTTTAACCGGGCTGGGAGAAAGATAATTTTCATCCGCAGATTGCACAGATCAAAGAAAATTAATTTAAGAAATCTGCGTGCATCTGAGTCATCTGTGGATTAATTCCCTCTTGTTTCCCTCATTTATTTTACGCCCCCACCCTGTGCAGTTTCATGATGTTGCTTTTGCCGCCGAGGGCGAATGGAGAAGCGGCGATTATCGCGACCGTATCGCCTTTTTTTACGATGCCTTTTTTAAGAAGGGCCTTTTCCGACTCGGAGATCATTTCATCGGTGTTGTTCGGGAATTTCATGACAAGCGGAGTGACCCCCCAGTAAAGGTTCATCCTCCTGTAAATATTTTCCCTGTCGGTGAAACATATGATCGGAACACGGGGCTTGAACTTGGATACAAGCAATGCGGTAAATCCGCTCCTGCTGAAAGCAACTATTGTCTTCGCTTTTATGTTCATCGCGGATGAACATGCGGCCCCGGCGATAGCGTGCGCGAAAGAAGATAATCCCTCGCTCTCTTTCGGGAGAATAAAGGGATTGCTGTTTGCTTCGGTATAACTGATTATCCTGTCCATCATCTTCACTGCCTCTACGGGATACTTGCCGGCGGAGGTCTCTGCGGAAAGCATGAGCGCGTCAGCGCCGTCAAGCACACCGTTTGCAACGTCAGTCGCCTCAGCCCTTGTAGGACGCAAATGCCCTGTCATCGACTCCAGCATTTGGGTCGCAATGATCACAGGTTTCAGTGCGGAATTGCACATCGCTATCAGCCGCTTCTGGATTATCGGGACTTCCTCAGCCGGGACTTCCACCCCAAGGTCTCCCCTTGCGATCATAAGCCCATCCGAGGCGTCAATGATCTCCTCTATATTATCAAGCGCCTGCCTGGTTTCTATTTTTGCGATTACGGGAATGCCGGCGTTCTGCTTTTTCAGGTACTGTTTGACTTTTAAAACATCGCGTCCCGAACACACAAAAGAAAGCGCTGCATAGTCAACGCCGAGTTTTATCCCGTATGCGAGGTCAGCCATGTCTTTTTTGGTAAAAGTGCAGGTGGAAATTTTGACATCCGGAAGATTAACGCCTTTCTTCTCTTTCAACATCCCGCCCTCTATCACTTTTGTTATCAGCCTGTCTTTTTCCTTCCTGACGACTTTTAACTGGATCAATCCGTCGTCTATCAGGATTGCACTGCCGGTGTGTAAGTCCTTAATGAGATGCGGATACTGGACCTGTATTTGTTTGCTGTCGCCGGTGATATTCCTTGTAGTAACAGCAAGCGCGGAGCCCTTTTCGATTTTAACAGCGCCGCCTTCAACGGCCCCGATTCTTATCTTCAACCCTTTTAAATCCTGAAGTATCGTAACAGGGGATTTGTGCCGGCGCGCGCCTGCCTTAATGAGCTCAACCGCTTTTTTATGCGTCTCATAAGTCCCGTGCGAGAAATTGAGTCGCGCCACATTCATCCCTGATGCGATCATTTGATGAATAACTTGACTTGAACTGCTCGCCGGACCTATTGTGCAGACTATCTTTGCCTTGCGCATATTATTGCTCCTCTAAGAACAATCCGCAGATTACACAGAGATTAAAAAGAAGTTGAGAGGATAAGAAGATAGGAAGCTGAGAAAAAGCAACTATTCTTCCTCATCTTCTTAATTTCCCAACTTCTCATCTTCTATTCTTCTCCATGTCCTCTGTGGTTGTTTTTCGAAATTCCCCTCAATCGGTCCACTCTGGGATCTTGCCCCTCAAACATGCTGTATGCCTCTGCCAGTTTTCGCCTTTATTTTTGAAATCGGAGCGGAAGTGCGCGCCGACGCTTCCTTTTCTTAGAAGGGCCGAATCGGTAATTAGATTTGCTACGGTCAAAATGTTTTTCAGTTCAAATCCACGCCTGTCATTAAATTGCGTGTCCATGAGAGAATGCTTCTTATCAAGCCATTTTCTTGCAATGGAAAGCGATTCGTTACACCTGATGATCCCAACCTTGTTCCACATGATCTGCCTGATGGTGCTCCTTGTTTTTTCGATATCAATGGATGACAATGGCCGCGCCTCTTCATTAAACCCTTCATGCCCGACCTCGGCGGCGGCTGTATCAGTTTTTTCTTCCCCGACATACCTGATGGCCCTTTTCCCGGTCCTCGCACCGTACACAAGTCCCTCAAGCAGGCTGTTTGATGCGAGGCGGTTTGCCCCGTGAACTCCGGTGCAGGCGACCTCTCCCGCGGCAAAAAGCCCCTTGATGCTTGTTTCGCCTTCCGTATCGGTCTTGACGCCGCCCATGATGTAATGCGCAGCCGGGGACACGGGTATCATGTCCTCGGTAATATCAATGTCATACTGAAGGCACGTGGCGTAAATCAGGGGGAACCGGTTTTCCACAAAATCCTTCTCAAGATGCGTGAGGTCGAGATAAACGTGCCTTGAATTTGTCTTGACCATTTCAGAGACGATGGCCCTTGTCACCACATCCCTCGGGGCCAGTTCCGCCTTCTCATGATATTCGGGCATGAACCTTTTGCCGTGTATATTTTTTAATACCGCTCCTTCGCCCCTCATGGCCTCGCTTAGAAGGAACTGAGGTGCCGCAGGTGAATAAAGCGTGGTCGGATGGAATTGAATAAATTCCATATCGGAGATCAAAGCGCCAGCCCTGTAGGCTATCGCAATGCCGTCGCCTGTTGCGATCGTCGGATTTGTCGTCCTTGAAAAGACCTGGCCCGCGCCGCCCGTGGCGAGAATCACTGCCTTTGCGAAAATATTTATAAGCGCGTGGCCTCTCAGCACGGCAGCTCCGACACACCTGTTGCCTTCAATAATTAGATCGAGAGTAAACGCGTAGTCATATCTTGAGACGGAGCTGAAAGAACGGGCCTTGTTAATGAGTACGCGCTCGATCTCCTTGCCTGTTGCGTCACCATGGGAATGGAGGATCCTCCGCCTTGAGTGCGCGGCCTCCATTGTAAAAGCGAGTTTGCTCCCCTCTTTATCGAATTCAGCCCCCCACGATATAAGTTCAAGGATGAGGCCAGGGCCTTCCTCAACCAGGATCCTTACCGCATTCTCCCCGCAAAGCCCGTCGCCCGCTTTTATTGTGTCTTCATAGTGGATGCCGACTTCATCTTCATCGCTGAGGGCGACTGCGACTCCTCCCTGCGCATAGCCTGTGCTGCTTTCAGTTACTTTGTCTTTGGTGAGGACGATCACGCTTCCTCTTGGGGCAAGTTCTATAGCGGCCCTGAGACCTGCAACACCGCCGCCGATTACAAGGAAATCCACCGTTTTTACGGAAGGCTTCATGATGGAAAGAATATAAAGCATTTATGAGGTGAAGTCAAATAAGCAAACAGCATTTCAAATAACATGAAGTTGCTTGACAGTTTTGTGGTAAAATTCTTTTATGGTTGAAAAAGGGGATCCCTGCCGGAAGGTTTTAAACACTATTAAAAATTTCGATAAAGAGCTGGCGCGCCTGCGCTTTTCAGAGATCACCCCGAGTGCATTAAGTTTTATCCAGCGACGGCTTGGAATTGAACACGCCTCGGTCGCCCTCCTTCAGGAAGAAAAAAACGGCTTTTTGATCTATGACGCTGTAACCGGGACCAAGACGCTGGGGTCCGGAGAATTTCTGCGTTTTACAGATACCCCGATCACTGAAGCGGTCAAGCTTGCAAAACCGTTTTACTGCCCTGACATTAAAAAGCAGGACAGCAAATATGAGGTTGACAGGATACTTCTTCAGGCCGGCTTCAGGTCCTATTTCCTTGTCCCGCTCATTGTCAATGATAAATGCGCAGGCACTCTGAATACAGCATCTAAAAAAGTAAACGGTTTTTCTGATAGTAAACGCCAGGTCCTTCAGTTTCTCGCGCCCCGCCTTGCCCAGGCGATCCAGACCGCCTTATATATTGAGGAACTTGAGAAGAATAAGAATGCCCTGAAAGACTCCTTGTCCCAATGGCAGGCGACCTTTGACACCGTCACCGACAGCATTTGCCTGCTGGACAAAGAGCAGAAGATACAGCGCTGCAATAAGGCCATGCTGAATTTCCTGAATAAGAGCGAGGCAGAAGTAACAGGGCGGCCCTGCTGGGAGATCGTTCACGGCGTATCAAAACCGATACCTGAGTGTCCCTGCCTGCGGAAAACACGGCAGAGAGAATCTCTGGAGTTGAATGCCGGGGAGCGATGGCTTGAAATTACGGTTGACCCAATACTGGACAAATCCGGTTCCTTCACAGGGGCAGTTCATATTATCAGGGACATCACTAAACGCAAACGGGCGGAGGAGGCGCTGCTGGAAAGTGAGCAGCGATATAGAAAGCTCATCAGTTCAGTGACTGATTATATTTATACTGTAGAGGTCAAAGACGGCAGGCCCGTTTCGACAAGACACGGGTCTGCCTGCGTTGCCGTGACCGGCTATACATCGGAAGAATATGAATCCGATCCCTATCTCTGGTTCAGGATGGTGTATGAGGAAGACAGGGAACAAGTGATAAGGCAGGCGGAGAGAGTGCTTTCCGGCGAAGACATACAGCCTCTGGAACACAGGATCGTCCATAAAAACGGCCAGGTCAAATGGGTGAGAAATACGCCCGTGCCGCTCTATGACCAGGAGGGAAGGCTTGTTGCATATGACGGCCTTATTGTAGACATCACGGAACGCAAGAAGGCGGAAGAAGCGCTGCAGGCAAGTGAGAGAAAATTCCATTCCCTTTATAATTCCATGACCGAACTCATGGTGCTCCACGAGATAGTGTTTGACAGTTCAGGCAATGCCGTGGATTACCGCTTGCTGGACTGTAATCCGTCTTTCACGAAGATCACCGGGATCACACGGGAGAAGGCCGTCGGCGCTCTCGCATCACAACTTTACGGTTCAGGAGAAGCCCCTTACCTCGACATCTATGCGCATGTTGCTGAGACAGGCGAACCAGTGCATTTTGAGACCTATTTTCCCCCGATGAAAAAGCACTTCACGATCTCTGTTTTCTCCCCGGCTAAGGGATATTTCGCCACGGTTGCCAGCGATACCACCGAACGCAAGGAGGCCGAAGCAGAGAAGCTGAAACTGCAGGAGCAATTGATCCAGGCGCAAAAGATGGAAGCGATCGGAATGCTTGCGGGAGGGGTCGCCCATGACTTCAATAATATTCTTACGGCAATTATCGGTTACGGAAATCTTGTAAAAATGAAACTGGCAAAAGACGACCCGCTCAAAGTGAACCTGGACCACATCCTCGCTTCATCTGAGAGGGGCGCAAATCTGACGCAGAGCCTTCTCGCCTTCAGCCGGAAACAGCTCATCAGCCCGGCGCCCGTTGATCTGAACCAGGCCATGAGGAACATGCAGAAGCTTTTGGGCAGGCTGATCGGTGAAGATATTGAACTGAAATTGGTCCTTGACGAAAGGCCTTTGACAATACTTGCGGACAGCGGGCAGATAGAGCAGATATTGATGAACCTCGCTACCAATGCGAAAGACGCGATGCCGGACGGGGGCTCGCTGATCATAAAAACGGAGATGACGGTTATTGACGAGCAATTCATGAAAGAGCACGGGTTCGGTATCGAGGGGCCATACGCCATGCTATCAGTAACGGACAGCGGCACAGGGATGACGGAAAAGACCAGAGAGAGGATCTTTGAGCCTTTCTTTACGACAAAAGAAGTGGGCCGGGGCACAGGGCTTGGGCTGGCAATGGTGTACGGCGCAATAAAACAGAATAACGGTTATATCACCGCAGACAGCGAACTGGGGAAAGGCACGACGTTCAGGATTTACCTGCCGTTAATCAAAGCGGCCGGGAACGAGGAAAAAACCGCCGAACCTCTTGCCTTAATAAAAGGGGGCGCTGAAACCATACTGATGGCGGAGGATGATGAATCATTAAGAAAGCTTGTTAGCTCAGTGCTTCAGGAATTCGGTTATAGCGTTATAGAGGCGAAAGACGGCGCTGACGCAATAGAGAAATTCAAGGAACACAAAGAAGATATTAAACTTGCGGTCCTTGATGTAATAATGCCTAAAAAAAACGGAAGGGAAGTCTACGGAGAAATCAAAAAAATAAATCCCGGCATAAAGGCATTGTTCATCAGCGGCTATACCGCTGACTTGATGCATGTAAAAGGGATAATTGATCTAAATCTGAATTTCCTCGCAAAACCTGTTTTGCCAAGCGAGCTATTAAAAAAGATCCGGGAGATTCTCGATGAAGCTGCAAAAAATTAATTCTAAAACCATTTTTTTTGTTATATAATTTTCAATAGAAAAGATGTCCTTCTAATTTATAGAAAGGAGCAGAAGATGAAAACTTATGTATGCCGGGTTTGCAGTCACATTGCCTTTGATCAGGCGCCTGTTGATTGTCCTGTCTGCCGGATGCCGATAGAGAATTTTGAAAACGACCCCGACGCGGTCAAAAAACCGTCAGACCCCGAAAATCTCACTGAAGAAGACAGGAAACATCTTCCCGTGATACAAGTCAACAGGGAGTGCAGCTTGAACCCAGGCTCAGGATGCACGGACGTAAATATCAAGGTAGGCGAGATTGAACATGAAATGACCTCGGAACACCTTGTCAACTTTATAGATATATATTTAGATAAAAAATTCTTAATGAGGACGATGCTGACCCATCGCAGGGTCCATCCGGCAACGGCCCTGTGCTTAGCTGTAAATTCCGGGACACTTACGGTAATTGGAAATTGCACGATGCACGGAAGCTGGATGAAGAGGGTCAACCTTTCCTTACCCTTTACTGCCTAACCACTCCATGGGATCAACAGGCCTCCCTTTGTATCTGATCTCAAAGTATAGCGTGGGCGTGTTGAAGAGCTTGGATCTGTTTACCTTCCCTATATCCATTCCTTTAATAAGGATGTCGCCTGTCACAAGCTGGGTCTCGGCAAGATTTCCGTAAACACTGTTATAGCCATTACCGTGGTCAATGACCAATAACATGCCGAACCCCTCAAACTTGTCGGCGTATATCACCCTTCCCCCCGCTATTGCCTTGGGCGTATCTCCGGATTTTGCCTCGATCTCTATGCCGTTTTTGACGACAGGCTTATTGAATACAGGGTCCTCATATTTCCCGTACGGCACTAACACCTTGCCGTCAACAGGCCAGGGGAGGGTTTTCTTTAAAGAGCTGAACCCGGCGCCGAGAACTACCTGCGGGATATCTTTTGTCTTCAGTCCCGAGATCATGTCCTGGAGTTTCCTGGAAGACTCTTCGAGCTCTTTGACATTGTTTTCAGATGAAATCCGTTTGCCTCTTACCGAGGCAAGCATCTCGTCTTTCTTTTTCCGCTCCGCCTGCAATTCTTTTTCTTTACCCCGCGCATATTCCTTATCAGCATTCAGGTTTTCATGCAGGGCTTCAAGTTCCTTCTTTTTCAGGCTTATCTCCTGCAATTCCTTACTGTACTTATTCAATATCTTGCTGTCATGGTAAGCAACGAGGCTGAGATACCTGCTCCTCTTGATCAGGTCCTGGTAGTCCTCCGCGGATATGAGTGCAAGCGCGTTGCCGCCGTACTGCTGCTTATATAAAGCGTTTATGTGGTCTTCGAGGTATTGCTTCCTGTTTCCCAATTTGTTTTTAAGCATGTCTATTTCTTCCGAGAGATTATTGATCTCCGATTGTGTCTGCGATATGCGCCTTTCGTAAAGCCTCAGTTCCCCTTCCTTTTTTTTGATGCCGTTGTTGATTTCCTCGATTTTTGAAAGGATGGACCCTTCCCTCTTTTCAGCGTCCTTGACCTTGCCCAGTTCATCAATAAGCTTCTGCTGGATTTCTGAAAGTTTATTTATCGGATTTGCAGCGTGAATGGAGGCGGAGGGCAGAGGGCAGAGGGAAAAAATTAATATAGAGCACAGAGCACAGAGCACAGGATTAATCCTTTGCCCTTTGCCCTCTGCTTTACGCTTTTTGCCCTTTGCTCTCATTTTAATACTTTATCTTCCCTACTGCTATAAAACTTCCCGCCACGCTTAAAAAGGCCCCGGCAAGAGGGATTTCAATATAAGCGCTTAACGGCAAAGAAGTCAGGTTTGATTTCATCGACGGCATGAACTCAACTATCTTTAAAGAAGCAAAAGAAGACGCTGCGGATATCAGCGCCACGCTGATGATGCCCCCTATCAGGCCGATAAAAATACCTTCAATAAGAAATGGAAGCCTGATGAATATCTTTGTTGCGCCTAACAATTTAAGCGTCTCGATCTCGTCCTTCCTTCTATAAAAGAAGATCTTGATGGTGCTGAAAGTTATGAAGGTAATGGCCGCGAATACCGCGCACCCGAAAAATAAAGTGCCCACCTTCATGGCCTTTGAAATGGCGTACAGGGACGACAGCCATTTTTCTCCGTACTGGACTTCCTCAACACCCTGCATCTGTTTTATATGCGCCGCTTTTTTCCCGGCGAGCGCGGGGTCCAGCAAGTCGCTTTTTAATGTAAGTTCAAGAGAGGCCGGGAGCGGGTTTTCGTCAAGGCCTTCAAGGATGAGGGCGTCAGAACCCAAAGTATGTTTGACTTCATCAAGGGCCTTGTCCCTTGATATGTATTTTACTTCTACGATATCGGTGTCCCGCTGGAAGTGTTGTTTCAACGATTCTTCCCTTCCCGGGTCCACCTTTTTGTCCAAATATACGACCATGCCGAAGCTCTTGGCCCAGCGCTGCACCACCGAGTCCGTGTTCCTCGATACCATCACGAATGAGCAGAGTATTGACAGCCCTATGCTGACGGAAAGGACCGTGAGAAAGTTGATCCACTTTTCACGCCAGATGCTGTTAAATGCGGTCTTCAGAGCATACCTTAGGATTATCACGCCACCATCTCCTTCTCAATGTATTTATTGTTTATGTAAAAAACCCTGTTCCCGGTTTTGCGGAAGAGCCCCTCGTTATGCGTTGCGATAAGCACTGTTGTGCCCCTTGCGTTAATCTCCCTGAAAAGCTTCATGACCACCTCGGAATTGTCGTCGTCGAGATTGCCCGTGGGTTCGTCCGCAAGCAGGACGATCGGCTTTGCCACCATGGCCCTTGCAACCACGACCCTCTGTTGTTCACCCCCGGAAAGGTGCGGGGGAAAAATGTTTGCCTTGTGTATGAGGTTTATCTCCCTCAACACCGCATTCACGCGCTCTCTTATTTCATGGGGGTGTTTTTTGTGAATGGTCAATGCAAGGGCGATATTGTCAAACACTGTTTTGTTGTCCAGCAGCTTGAAGTCCTGAAAAACCACCCCGACATTTTGCCTCAGCGACGGGATGGCGTTTTGTTTCATCTTGCTAACTATCCAGTCCGAGACAACAATCTGCCCGGCGTCGGGGCGCTCCGCTCCGTAAATGAGTTTCAGCAGCGTTGTTTTTCCCGCCCCGCTCGGCCCCGTAAGAAATGCGAACTCTCCTCTTCCCATTGAAAAGGAAATATTTTTGAAGACGACTTCTTTATCGTATGTTTTTGTTACTTCGTCAAATAATATCATCTATATAAAACTCCTTTCTTCTGGCTCTATTTTAAAAATGAAAAAATTTTCTTAATGTGATTGCCATCACTACCTGTTATCGGGTTCTTGTGTAAAATACTAAAATGAATTTGCGGTATGGAAGAATGGATTTTCATAGAGAGGAACGGAGGATGGTAGGCGATGCTGGGATTGAACCAGCGGCCTCTTCCGTGTGAAGGAAGCGCTCTCCCACTGAGCTAATCGCCCTCAGGGGAAATTATAAAAAAAATATGTTTATTAAAGCAAATGATGTGATATAATGTTGCCAAATAAAAGGATGCATGCTTAATTTATTTAAGCAAAGCAGAACATGTGGATTAAAGTATGTTTTGATTTTTGCCGAATGTATCCATTATAAATGGCAACGCAAACCATTTATCAGACAGGCGGGCGGGAAAGGTTATAAGATTTATGATTACTCTGATGCTAAAAGCAGCGAATAAAATAAACCATATTATTTCAGCAGAGATAATTCATTGTCTATGATTTTTGGCAAAAAAGGCATAGTGGGTCTTGATATCGGCTCCAAGAATATCAAGGCCGTGCAGCTTAAAGAGTCAAAAAGCGGTTACCAGCTTGAACGCCTGGGCATAGCCCCCCTCGAACCGGAATTAATAGTAGACGGTTCCATCCTCGACTCTTCCCGTGTTGTCGGGGCAATTAAAGGACTGATTTCAAGCACCGACATTAATACCAGGGACGTCACCCTCTCAGTATCAGGCCACTCATCCGTTATCATCAAAAGAGTATCGCTCACCCAGATGTCAGAGGATGAATTGGGCGAATCAATAAAATTTGAGGCGGAGCAGTACATCCCCTTTGATATTGAAGACGTCAATCTCGACTTCCAGATACTTGGCCCGTCAGGGAAAGAAAACATGATGGACGTCCTCATCGTCGCAGTCAAAAAAGAGAAGATAAACGAGTACGTCACTGTTGTAAAAGATGCCGGGCTTAACCCGGTGATCGTCGACGTTGACGCCTTTGCCCTTGAAAACATGTACGAGCTTAACTATGAAATCAAGGAAAACGAGAATGTCGCGCTCGTTAACATCGGGGCGGGCATGATCAATATGAACATACTCAAAGGCGGAAGTTCGGTTTTCACCAGAGACAGCGCAGTAGGCGGGAATATGCATACCGAGGCCTTGCAAAAGGAATTTACCATTTCTTACGCAAACGCCGAAAAGCTGAAACTGGAAGGCTCCAAAGAAGGTATCTCGCCGGAGGACATGGCAGCGGCCCTTACCTCGGCCTCGGAAGACATCATCTCGGAGATCTCCAGGTCGTTTGACTATTTCAGGGACACTACAAATTATGAGAGCATTAATGAAATAATCATCAGCGGAGGCGTGGCCCTGACCGCCGGTTTCGTTTCTCTGTTATCTGAAAGGTCGGGGATAAATGTCCGGGTTGCTGAACCGTTCAAAAGCATCCGTGTCCCTGAGACGTTTGATAAGGAATATTTAAAGAAAGTCGAGCCTGTTATCGCCATTGCCGTAGGCCTGGCATTAAGAAGGGTGGGAGACAGATAAATGATAAGGATCAATCTGCTTCCCACAAAAAAGGCATTGAAGATACCTCCTGTTTTTATTTACGGCACAATGGCGACCGCTGCCCTGATCGTAGTGCTGATTATGTTTACATTTTATTTATTCGGCAAGGTCTCCGCGATGCAGACCGAAATATCCAAAAAGGAAAAAAGGCTGGAAGAGTTAAAAATAATGATAAAGGAAGTCCAGAACTACGAGAAGGACAACGAGGAATTCAGGAAAAAAACCGAGATCATTGAACAACTGAAAAAGAACCAGATCGTGCCCTTGCGGCTGCTCGACGAGGTAAGCGGAATGCTCCCCAAGGGCGTATGGCTGACCATCCTTAACGAAAAGAGCGGCGTTACAAATATAGAAGGCTACGCGCATACAAACAACGATCTTGTCACTTATGTCCAGAACCTGAAGGGTTCGAAATATTTGACAGACGTCATGCTGATCGAATCGCGGCAGACCACAATTGATGAGTTTGAGGTGTATAAATTTAAACTCACTTTTAAAATCAGGATATAGGATTTATGACAGCGACCAATATCATAAACAGGCTAAAAAATCTTTCATCACGCATGCAGCTTGTCATAGCGATACTGCCCTCTTTACTGCTGCTCATTTTATTTGTCTTCCTTGTGCTGCTCCCTAAAAACAGCGAAATAAAAATACTCGATACCAAACTTACGAAGCTGAACCAGGAAATACAGAGCAGCGAGGCAAAGGTCAAAAAGCTTGATATGCTGATAGCCGAAAATAAATTATTGAAGGCAAAGCTTGCAAAATTGCAGGAACAACTGCCTGAAGAAAAAGAGGTCTCCGTGCTGCTTAAACAGATATCCGATTCGGGACTGCAATCAGGACTTGAAATACTCTTGTGGAGACCGGAGGCAAAAAAGACAAGCCCCGATAACCTGTATGTCGAAATCCCGGTCAAAGTTGAGGTCCAGACAGGCTATCACAACCTCGGGGTATTTTTCAGCCATATCAGCCGGCTGCCGAGGCTTGTAAATATATCGGACATAGACCTTCGCGTTAAAGAAAAAAAGGGCAAGGAAGGCGCCGGTCTAATTGGCGCTACTTTTACGGCACGCACCTTCGCGTCCATGAGTCCTGAAGATGTAGCTGAGCCGAAAGAGGAAAAAGCAAAAGGACAAAAAGAGCAGCCGAAGGAGAAAAAAGAATAATGAAATTTTCAGCGTCTTTTTTTGCCGCGATAGCATTTATACTATTTGCCTTCTACGGCTGCAAGGAGCAGCCCGCTCCTCCCGCTAAGACAGCTAAGCCCAAGGCTGAGGCGGCCGCAAAAACAGAACCTGCCGCCGGGCAAACTCCGGTAGCTGCACAGGAGACCCCGCCGGAAGAAGGTTATGTGTACCAGCCGGGAGACAGGCGCGACCCTTTTGTGCCGCTCATAGTGACCACGAAAAAAACTGCGAGGAAGACTGCAGGGCGGCCCGGCACGCTTGAAAGCTATGATATAGGCGAATTCACGCTTCTGGCCGTTGCAAAAAAAGGAGACCAGTATTACGCGCTTCTTGTTACGCCTGACAACCGGTCCTTTTCAGTTAAAAGAGGGACCGTCATCGGTTATAACAATGGGAAGGTCGAAGAGATCACAAAAAATAAAGTAGTGTTAGTGGAATATTCGAAGGATTTTAAAGGTGACCTCCAGCCCAAGAGAATAACCTTAGAGTTTCAAAAGGAGAGATAGATAATGCTAATCAGAAAATTTTTTCTACTTCTAACGGTCTTTCTTATTTGCAGCCAGGCGCTCTATGCCCGGGCTGAAGAGCAGGCTTCGGCAAAACCGGAAATTACCGGGATAAATGTAACGGACAGGAACGGAACAACGGAGATCGAAATAAAATGCAGCGCCCCTTTCAATTATACAATCTACAAGCCGTCCGACCCGTATCAGCTTATAGTCGAACTGCAGAATACGGAGCCGGGCCAATTCAATACAAAGCTGACCATAGACAGGGCGGGAGTTCTGGATATAGTCCCTGTAAAGGAAAAAGGCGCTGTTGACGTTACGAAAATCATGATTGCGCTCACAGTGCCCGTTGACGTAACTCCCGAATACAAAGACAATGCCCTGATTATCGCCTTTAATAATCCCGAAGCAGGGGAAGCAGCCAAAGCAGAAGATAAAGCGACTGAAGAGGCCGCCCCCGAAGCTGCAAAATCCGACGCTGAACCGATTGCGCAAATGGAGTATTCAGGAGATAAAATATCCATCGATTTTCAGGACGCGGACCTTACACATATATTCAGGCTCATCTCAGACATAAGCGGATACAACATAGTCGTCAGCCCTGAAGTTAAGGGCAAGTTTTCAATGAAGCTCATTGACGTGCCGTGGGACCAGGCCCTCGATGTCATTCTAAGGAACTACGGTTTATCAAAATCCGTTGAAGGCAACATCATCCGCATAGCTCCGACCTCGGTGCTGGCCAAAGAAGAGGAGGACATTGCCAGGGCCAAAGAGTCCCAGGAAAAATCAGGAGACCTTGTTACAAGAGTTTATCCGATCAATTACGCCAAGGTTGATGAAATAAAAAAGGCGATTGACACTGCCAAGCTTCTAACAGCAAGGGGCTTCATCAGCGTTGATGAAAGGACCAGCTCTGTCATAATAAAAGACGTTGATAAAAAACATGAAGAATACACAAGCATCATAAAAGCGCTCGATGTGCCTACGCCTCAGGTGAATATTGACGCAAGAATAGTCGAGGTAACGACAAACTTTTCCAAAGAGCTCGGCATCCAGTGGGGCGCTCTTATAAAGCCTTCCCCTCAGACACAAATATCCGGCATCACTACTCCTTTGCCCGGCAATGTGGGCAGCGATGGCTTCTTTTCCAGTAACCCTTTGCTGGTAAATCTTCCCGCCGCTGTCGGCCAGGGGGCCGGAGGCTCATTAGGCATCGGCTATATAAGCGCCAAGACACTGAGGGCGCTCGATATCCAGCTTTCCGCCATGGAAGCCACAGGAAAAGGCAGGATAGTCTCCAACCCCAGGGTCATGACAATGGACCATCAAAAAGCAAAGATCCTGCAGGGCAAAAAGATACCTTACCAGACCACCTCTCAGGAAGGCACACAGACGGCCTTTGTTGATGCGGCCATTGAACTCACAGTAACACCGCATATTACTCCCGAAGGGACCATCCTTCTGACTATAGAGGCCAAGAAAAACGAGGCCGATTTCAGCCAGGTCTCTTTCAGCGGCGTGCCTACGATTAATACAAATGAGGTAACAACTCAGGTTTTGATAAAGGACGCTGATACCCTGGCGCTTGGAGGGATATTTAAAACTACCATTTCCAAAAATAATGCGGGCGTACCAGCTCTAAGCAGAATACCCGGCCTCGGATGGCTTTTTAAAACCCAGAAAGACGTTGAAGATACAACCGAACTGTTGATCTTCATAACGCCGAGGATCGTGAAGTAATAATATAGTTAAGAGTAAAGAGTGAAAGAAATAAAGTTGATGAAAGTTTATGACGATAAATAATCATACACGCCAAGACGCAGGAGGACTAATGAGAATTAATTTTTTCTTTCTAATGATAATAAGTCTGTTTTTTGTGTTGTCAGGCTGCGGAGGAGGCGACCCGCAGGGCGGTGGAAGCGTTGACGCGCCTGCAGATGGTACAATTACAGTTGGCCTGTCGAGCGCATCCATCACCGACACAAGCGCTGCAACTTCAACAGAAACATTTTGTTGTCTTACTGTAGTTGTGAAAGATGCAAACGGCATCCCCCTTAGAGATGTAAATGTATCCATTGCATTTCCTTTTGCTGTGCCTGATTCAACAGGACTGGTGCAGCTTCTTGACAGCAATACCCCAAAGGATTCTCCTTTGTCCGTGACAACGGATGAAAACGGAGCATATTACCTCAGCTTCCAGTATAAAAGAGGCGGCGGGGCAAGCTATAAAGGTGATTTCCTGGTTACGTCGGGCGCATTGTCCGCAACCGCGACATTTGAAGTAAAGGCCGAGTAACATATCGCCGTTTCCCCAAGCTGAAATAGATTTGCACTCTACTAAAGACTTCTTCTGAAATCTCTCTCAATTTCAGAAGAAGTCTTTTTCGTATTGCTTCATTCCTTAAATCATGATCTGCATTCCATTGTCACAAGCTAACGACCTATACAAAACAAAAGTCCTGCGCCACGACTGTCACTCCCGCTTGTCGGGAGTCCTTCCGCAATATAGATTCCGGACAAGCCGGAATCACAAGGTTACAGTTTACATAGGACATCTACGGTCTTCATTAATTCCGTGACGCAGGATACATAATTTTCTATGCCCTCATACAGCTATTATCACTGTATGAGGGCATGGAAAAATATCCTGCTGTTATTTAAGTTGCAGCCACATCCTGACGATAAGTAATCATGCAAAATGCAAGAAGCAAGAAAATGTATTAAGGACATTTAAGTTGAAGTGGGGTTTTGACGATAAGTAATCAACAAATAAATTTGGCAAGATGGCTGAATGGTATTTAAGGAGGATTGATTCATGAAAAAAAGTTTTTATCTGGTATTCGTAATAATTATTTTTTTAACATATGCATGCGGCGGGGGAGGCGGAGGCAGCAGCCTTCCGAAGAGCGGAGATACTGTAGGTGGCAGCACGGGTGACAGTACAGGCGGAGGCACAGGCGCAACTGCCCCGTCAAGCGTAAATGCCGTTGCTACACCGGCAACGATAACCGTACAAGGCACATCAAGCGTTTCCGTCACTGTTCTTGACAGCACCGGAGCAAATGTCCCTGATGGAACGGTGGTGACTTTTTCAACAACTTCCGGCTCTATTACACCTCAGGCAACTACTGCCAACGGCGTAGCTACCGCGACGTTTACAGCAGGAAGCACTGCGGGTAATATTACAATCACTGCAACCGCTGGAAGCAAAAGCGATCCTGTTACAATAACCATTTCAGCGCCGGACACAGGTAGTATTATGTTTACATCTGCCACTCCTTCGGTTATAGGAATCAAGGGGTCAGGGCAAACAGAGGTATCACTTATTAAATTTTCAGTAAAAGACATTAATGGCAACGCAGTTGTAGACGGGACGTCAGTTGATTTTGTCATGAGCGGCCCCGGAGGTGGCAGACTGCCTTCTAATGGAGGCGAATATATCGGCGATTCAGATACCTCGCCGACAACAGCAAGCGCGTCAACGGTAAGCGGCGTAGCGTCTGTATATTTAAACAGCGGCATGATTGCCGGTCCCGTTATTATCACAGCTACAGTTGCAGGGACAACCATGTCCTCTTCCTCTACTACTATATCTATAGGCGGCGGAGTCTCTAATGACGCTCACTTAACACTTGTTACAGACAAGTTCAACCTTGAGGGACTTGGATGGGCAAACATTCAGGCAAATATATCTGTGTTCATGGCTGACAGGTTTGGAAACTATAACGTGCTTCAGGGCACTACGGTTTCCTTCTATTCCGAATCAGGCGCTATTGATAGAAACGACATAACAGACGCAAACGGTTCCACATCTGTAGTATTCAGGACCCAGAACCCGATTCCATATGACGTTGCGCCGGTGGCTTGGGAAAATACATTGTGCAACAGTTTAGAAACTACTTACGGCATAGATGTATATGACGCCGGAACGTCCAAGTGTAAATCTGGACATCCCAGAGACGGATGGGCGACTATTATGGTCACAACGAGAGGAGAAGAAGCCTTCAATGATACAAATGGAAACGGTATGTACGGCACTGGTGAAAGTTTCACAGATACATCTCAGGAGGCATATCTTGATGCGAATGATAATGACGCATGGGATGACGGTAGCAGCGATCCTGAAGAATTGTATATAGATGACAATGGAAATAGCACTTGTCAGGATACAGGCAACAGCTCATGGGATTCCGACAAAACTATATTCAAGTCTCTCAACTTGCTGATCACAGGCAGTCCGTATTATATGGATATTGCTCCAAATACCATTACTGTTCCAAACGCCGGATCTCAATCATATAAATTCTTAGTGACAGATATAAACCTTAATTCTCCGATTGGCGGCACGAAGGTATCTATCTCAACAAGCAAAGGAACGCTTTCAGGAACTACTTCATACACCTTTCCCGATTTGCCTCCTGATACCAATGGTCCTATTGAACTTTCATTTACCCTTGAAGATTCAAACAAGACAGATACCGATCTGCCGGAGTTTACCACAATCACGATAAAGGTTACATACAAGGGCGTTGATTATTACCTGCCTGTTACCGGCACTGTAGATTAGCAGGTTAATTTTGATAAGACTCAACAATAAAGAACACCCCCGAAGTTTAGGGGGTGTTTTTTATTGTTTTATTTCTTTACTTCCCTTTCTTTTTTTAATAACATAGTAGCATGAAAAAACTGGATGTCGAAAGTTACATCAACAATGCTTGAAAAACTAAGATACCTCACATCAGGTGAATCACACGGACAGGCGCTGACATGCATTATTGACGGCGTTCCTTCAAATCTTTCGCTGTCTTCAAAAGACATTGATAACGACCTTGCCAGAAGACAGAAGGGCCACGGCAGGGGCGGCAGGATGAAGATAGAAACAGACCACGCGCAAATCCTCTCAGGAGTGCGGCACGGAAAAACCCTCGGCTCGCCGGTAACGCTTTTGATAGAGAACAAGGACTGGCAGAATTGGTGTGATGTTATGACCCCCGAACCTGCGGCACGGCGCGCCGTGTCCCTGCGTTCCCAATCCCCAATCCCCAATCCCCAATCCCTTTCTGTTACTCATCCGCGTCCGGGACATGCTGATCTCGCTGGCGCGATTAAATACAGCACGCACGATATACGGAATATCCTTGAACGTTCAAGCGCGCGGGAGACTGCCGCGAGGGTCGCCGCAGGCGCCGTGGCAAAGAAGTTCCTCTCTGAATTTAATATTCAAGTGATAAGTTATGTAACCGAGATAGGCGGGATCAGAAGACAGAACACAGAAGACAGAGCACAGAGCACAGACATAAAAACAATTTTATCCTTATTCAAAAAAGCTGAGGCATCGCCTGTGAGATGTCCGGATGAAAGCGCTGAAAAAAAGATGATCAACAAAATAACTAATGCGATGAAAAAGGGAGACACCCTCGGCGGAGTGTTTGAAGTCATTGTGCTTGGCGTGCCTGCCGGGCTTGGCAGTCACACCCAGTGGGACAAAAGACTCAATGCGAAACTCGCTTCTTCAATAATGGGAATTCAGGCTATAAAGGGAGTCGAAATAGGGCTTGGTTTTGAGATGAGCAAGAGGCACGGCTCGGAAGTGATGGATGAAATTTTCTACAACGCAAAGGGCAAAGGGCAAAGGGCAGAGAGCATGGGATTCTACAGGAGGACAAATAACGCCGGAGGCATTGAGGGCGGGATGAGCAACGGGATGCCAATTGTGGTCAGGGCTGCGATGAAGCCGATACCGACATTGAAAACACCCCTCGCCTCAGTTGATATTATCAGCAAAAAACCCTTTAAGGCGGCATATGAAAGGTCCGATGTGTGCGCAGTGCCTGCGGCATCGGTCATCGGCGAAGCGGTTACAGCCCTTGCAATCGCTGATTCTTTCCTTTCCAAGTTCGGCGGCGACAGCATGGAAGAAGTGAAGAGAAATTATAAGGGATACCTGAAGCAGATAAGTGAATTCTGAAATGTATTTCATGGCCAATGACGACTAACCAATAACCTGCTATAATTTAATTCAAGGTAACTAATGAAAATCGTACTTACAGGCTTTATGGGAACAGGCAAAACTTCTGTCGGCAAAGAGCTGAGCAGAAAGCTCGGATACCAGTTCATTGACACCGATGTGCTGATTGAGGAGCGTGAGAAAAAACCGGTCTCTCTCATCTTCAAGGAAAGCGGCGAGGAGTATTTCCGCAAGGTTGAACAGGCCGCGGTTGAAGAAGTCTCCCGGATGAACAATGTTGTAATCGCCACAGGCGGCGGCGTTATCAAGAATAAAAAAAATGTAGAGAACCTCGGCAGAATGGGTATTATCTTCTGGCTTCAGGCAGACCCGAAGATTATTCTCAAGAGAGTAATGCTTGAGGGAGGCAAAAGGCCGCTGCTTGATGTTGAGGAGCCCCTGCAGGAGATCAACAAACTGCTAACAGAGAGACTTCCGCTTTATCAGCAGGCTGATGCCTCAATTGATACAAATTATATTACGCCTGAAGAGACCGCACACGAAATAATTGAAATGTTAGGGCTTGACACGCAGGTCGTCACCGTTGATCTGAAAGAAAGAAGTTACGACATTGTCATCGGGAGCAAAGTCCTCCGGAGACTTGGCCTCAGGGTGAAAGAATTCAGGCCGTCCAAGGTCGCCATCGTCAGCAACAAAACGATCTTCCCTCTATATAAAGAAACGGTCCTTAAATCGCTGGAAGAGTGCGGCATAACGCCCACCGTCATTCTCATCCCCGACGGAGAGGAATACAAAGACTTCATGTGGACCTACCACATACACGGCAGGCTCCTAAAGGCAAAGTTTGACAGGGACGGACTGCTCATTGCCTTTGGCGGCGGGGTCATCGGAGACATTACCGGCTTTGTGGCGTCAACTTATATGAGGGGCATAAGGTGTATCCAGGTCCCGACTACCCTGCTTTCACAAGTCGACAGCTCGGTTGGCGGCAAGACCGGGGTGAACCATCCGCTGGGTAAAAACATGATAGGCACTTTTTATCAGCCGTCGCTGGTCATGATTGATATTGATACATTAAGGAGCCTCCCGAAAGGCGAGTTTTCATCCGGCCTTGCGGAGATTATCAAATACGGCGTTATCGCCGACAAGGAACTCTTTGACAGCCTCGAAAAAAACAGGGAGGACATCCTCACTCTCGGCGACAGCATTATAAAAACCATCAAACGTTCATGCGAGATCAAGGCCGGTATCGTATCAAAAGATGAAAGGGAATCCGGCCTGCGCGCGATCTTAAACTTCGGGCATACGATCGGCCACGCATTGGAAACCGCCACCGGCTATAAAAAATTTCTTCACGGAGAGGCGGTCGCAATCGGCATGTGCGCGGCAGCGGACCTTGCGGTAAAAATGGGTATCTTCAAAAAAAGAGAGGCGGGGCGGATCAAGGGCCTCGTTGAATTATACAAACTGCCGGGCGCAATACCCGATGGAATAAATGCCTCCGATCTCATCTCCGCCATGGAGCTTGATAAAAAGGCCAAGGCAGGCAATATCAGGTTTATCCTGCCGGAGTCCATAGGCAAAGTCAGGATAGTGGACAGTGTCGACATGGAATTGATTAAAGGTGTTTTGTAAATTACGCCTTAAACTTCCTTCTCTTCCAGATCAAATAAATAGCCGGATAAATTGTCAGTTCAAGTATCTCAGAGGTGACAACGCCGCCGATCATCGGGGCGGCTATCCTTTTCATTATGTCCGAACCAGCGCCGTGGCTGAACATGATGGGGACAAGTCCGGCGAGTATCACGCTGACAGTCATGAGTTTAGGCCTTATTCTCTTGACAGCGCCGTGCATGATGGCGTCCTTAAGGTCTTCAAGGTTATTCATCCTTCCTTCTTTTTTCCACTGCTCATAAGCCAGGTCCAGATACAGGAGCATAACCACGCCTGTCTCCGCGTCCAGCCCGGCAAGGGCTATCATCCCGACCCAGACCGCGATGCTCATGTTGTAATTGAGCATATACAGAAACCAAAAGGAGCCCACCAGGGAAAAAGGCACGGCAAGAAAGACGATCATAGTTTTTGTCGTGGATTTTGTATTTAAATACAGGAGCACGAATATTATTAGAAATGTAAGAGGGATTACGAGCTTGAGTCTTTCATGCATCTTGACGAGGTATTCATATTCCCCACTCCATACAAGACGGTAACCGGCAGGCAGCGTTACAGCGGATGCCACTTTTTTTCTGGCGGTCTCGACATAGCCGCCGAGATCGCTACCTGAATAATCGACATAAATATAATTTGTAAGAAGCCCCTCCTCGCTCCTGATAGTTGTGGGGCCTTTTGTAATATTAATGTCTGCAAGCTCGCCAAGAGGGACCTGAAGGGATTGGGGGTTAGGGGTTGGGGATTGGATAGACTGACCCATTCCTTCCTGCCCTTTGCCCTCTGCCCCTTGCCCCATCGCTACCGGGACCAGTATCCTCTTTATCTTTTCAATGTCATTTCTTAACTCTCTTGGATAGCGGATGTTGACAGTATACCGCTCCCTGCCTTCCACAGTGGAGGTAACATTCATCCCACCGATCGCAGTCTCTATCATGTCCTGCACGTCGTCCATTGACAGGCCGTAACGCGCTATCTCTGTTCGCCTGGGCTTAATATCAAGAAAGTATCCTGTCGTTACCCTTTCGGCATAAGCGCTTCTTGTGCCGGGGATGCTTTTGATCGCGTCCTCAACCTCCCTTGATATTTTCGCTATTTCTTCCAGGTGCGGGCCGATGACCTTCACCCCTACATTTGTTTTTATGCCTGTCGCATTCATGTCAATCCTTGCCTTGATAGGCATGGTTATGGAATTTGAAACTCCAGGGATGCTCAGCGCGTCGTTCATCTCGTTCCTGAGCTTAGTCATGTCCATCCCCTTCCGCCACTCTGATTCCGGCTTGAGATTTACAACGGTCTCAAACATTTCAAGAGGGGCCGGGTCCGTGGGGGTCTCCGCCCTTCCGGCCTTGCCGAAGACCTGGTACACTTCCGGGATACTCTTTAGAAGCTTGTCCTGGATCTGCAGGAGTTTTGAGGCCTCGGATACAGACGCGCCGGGCACGGTAACAGGCATATAAAAGAGCGACCCCTCATTTAATGGCGGCATGAATTCCGTGCCGAGCTTCATGGAAGGAAAAACTGTAATGTCGAACATCGGCAATATGAATATAACGGCGGTAATGAGGACAATTATCAAAGAAAACCCAATGATGGTCTTGCTGTATCTCAGGGAAAATGCCACTCGCGGCCTGTACAGTTTACCCAGGAAATGGACAATAGGATTCTTTTCCTCCGGCCTTATTTTTCCTCTTATAAAAAGAGTCATCAGGACAGGCGTAAGAGTAATCGCGAGGAAGGATGAAAAGAGCATCGCAAAGGTCTTCGTATATGCGAGGGGCTTAAACAGCCTGCCAGCCTGCGCCTGAAGTGTGAACACCGGAAGAAAGCCCACCGTGATCACGAGCAGCGAAAAGAACAATGACGGGCCGACTTCCTTAGCCGCCTCGATGATTACGTCGGCTCTTGTCTGTTTTCTGTCTTCTGTCTTCTGCCCTCTGCCCTCTGTCCTCTGTCCTTCATGTTCCCACTCCTCTAATTTCTTATGCGCGTTCTCAACCATTATTATTGACGCATCAACCATTGCTCCTATCGCAATAGCGATGCCGCCGAGGCTCATGATATTGGAGGTGACGCCGAGGTAATACATGCAGATGAATGAAATGATGATCGCAACAGGCAAGGTTAGAATTACGACAAGCGCGCTCGGAAGATGGAAGAGAAATACTATGCATACCGCGCTGACGGCGACGGAAAGCTTGATGATTTCCTCTTTGAGCGTGTCAATTGAGCGGTGGATGAGATCGGTCCTGTCATATGTTGTGATGATCTTCACTCCCTTTGGCAGGGAGGGCTGGATGTCCTTTTCTATCCGCTCCTTTACGCGCTCTATAACGCTAAGGACATTTTCTCCGAAGCGGACCACGACGATGCCGCCTGTTACCTCGCCTTTTCCGTCAAGCTCGGCAATGCCTCTCCGTATCTCAGGGCCTAATTGTATCTGAGCTACATCACGAAGGAGTATGGGCGTGCCGGTGTTGTTTGTTCCGACAGAAATATTTTTCAGGTCATCTATGCTCTTTATATAACCGCGCCCTCTTACCATGTATTCGGCACCGGAGAATTCAATAACTCTGCCTTCAACGTCTTTGTTGCTCTTTCTGACAGCATCGATGACCTTCATGAGAGACAGGTTGTAAGCAGCGAGACGGTTAGGGTCTGTTGTTATCTGGTATTGTTTGACAAACCCGCCGACACTGGCCACCTGTGAAACCCCGGGGACGCTCTCAAGGGCAAGTTTTATATTGTAGTCCTGCATAGTGCGGAGCTGCGAAAGATCGTGGCTTGCGGATTCATCAACGAGCGCGTAACTGAAACCCCATCCAAGACTGGTGGCATCAGGCCCGAGCACGGGGTTTGCTCCTGCCGGCAGTTTCCCTTTTACGATCTGAAGATATTCGAGCAGGCGGCTCCTGGCCCAGTAGATGTCCGTCCCCTCTTCAAAGATCACATATATGAAGGAGCTGCCGAGAAATGAAAACCCGCGCACTGCCTGGACCTTTGGCGCGGCGAGCAAAGATGATGTTATCGGGTATGTTATCTGGTCTTCCACAAGGTCAGGGCTTCTGCCTTCCCACGACGTGAAGACTATGACCTGCGTGTCGCTCAGATCAGGGATGGCGTCGAGCGGCGTATTTCTAAGCGCCCAGTATCCCCACGCGCAGAGGAAGAATATCATAAGAAATATGATGAACTTGTTCCTTGCGCTGTATTCGATAATTTTAGAAATCATGATTTCCTGGGGGTTGGGGATTGGGGGTTAGGGTTTAGTTTTGAGACAAGACTTCTGATTTGTCTGCCAATCACGGTTATACGTTCTATAATTTTCTCTTTTGATTCTTCATCCATGTAACCTAATTCGCTTGCTATTATCATCTGTGTTTCCAATTCTGCTAAAGAACCTAATGCGATAAATAAAAATTGTTTAAATTCTGCTCTATGGTTTCTAATATGTCCTTCAGCAATATTAGATGGTACTGAAACAGCAGCACGACGAATTTGACTGGTTAAACCATAGGTCTCTGCGCTTGGAAAAGTTTTCGTTGTTTCATAGATAACTTTTACAAGTTTTATTGCATCCTGCCAAATTGTTAAATCCCTAAAACTTTGTATTTTGCTGTTTGTTCCCATAACCAAGACCCAATCCTTTTTTTCTTTTCCGTCACCAACCCCTAACCCCCAACCTCTAATCCCTTTTTTTAATCGGCGTTATTCCTTTCAACTGCGCTTCCGAATCAATGAGGAATGTTCCTGATGAGGCGACTTTTTCTCCTGCCTTTAATCCGTCAATGACCTCTGCCATTCCGTCAGCTTTCAGCCCTAATGAAACTTCCCTCGGCTCAAAATAGCCCTCTCCTTTATCAACATAAATTATCTGCCTTGCCCCTGTATCAATTACTGCGCTGTCCGGGATTACGAGCCTCTTGCCCATGTCGATCCTGATTTCAACATTTGTGAACATCTGGGGCTTCAGTTGAGCTGACGGGTTGTTTATGGTGAATCTCACCTTGGCCGTACGTGTTTCACCTGCAAGTGAAGGATAGATGTAATCGACAGATGATGAAAAGACCTTGCCGGAGAAATAACTGAGGCTGATGTCAGCGGCCTGCCCTATCTTGATAAACGGTATTTCATATTCATAAATGTCCGATATGACCCAGACGCTTGATAAATCCGCAAGGTCAAAAAGTTTTTCACCCGGCATCACACGCATCCCCTGCAGCACGGCCTTCTGAACGACATACCCGTTTGCGGGGCTGTAAATCGTCAGGGTCCTTACCGGCTTTCCTGTTTCCTCTATCGTCTTTATCTGCTCATCGGTTATGTCCCATAATTTCAATCTCCGCCGGGCAGCATCAACCAAACTTCCAGCATCTTTTGACAGCATTGAGCTGATTGCTGACTGCTGACCGCTGACCGCTGATTGGTTCCACTTCAGCACATTTATAAATTCCTGCTGGGTCGCCACAAGCTCGGGGCTGTAGAGCTCCGCGAGCGGCTCGCCTTTCTTCACATACTTCCCGGTGTAATCAATGTAGAGTTTTTCTATCCATCCTTCAATTTTTGTATTTACAGTGGTAAGCATTTTTTCGTTATATTCAACGCGCCCCACGGTCCTGATGATCTTCTGCATCGGCTTCACAGCAGCCTCTGTTGTTTTAACGCCGATCAATTGCTGTTTTTCAGGCTCGATCTCAACAGCCGGGGCCTCCTCCTCTGCCTGCGGCGCTGCCGCTTCATGCTGGTGCTGGGAATATGATGGAGAGGTGCTGAGAAAGGCTAATAAAAAAATTATCAATCCGGGGATCATTAAGGCTTTTGTTTTCATTTTTCTTTTTCTCCTTTACTACCAACTACGGGCTACTAACTACCGGGCTAATTACCGCCGTCAATGCCTCCAGCCTTGCAATTGTCTTTTCCCTCTCCGTGTATTGTTTCCAGTAGAGCGCTTCATAGTCAATAAGTGATTTAAGTCTTGTTATGACGGTCAGGGCCTCAACTTTTCCGTTAGTGTATTCGGAAATGGCTGATTCAAAATCCTGGTAGGTCTTGGGTATCAAGCCGTTTTTATACAAGTCCATCAGTCTCTCCGAAGACTTGAGCATGGAGTAATTATCTCTTATGCCCGAGGAAAGCATGACTTTTGTGTCGGCAAGCTCATGCTCGGTCTCCTCAAATGACGCCTTCGCCTCAAGCACCGCCTGCCTTTGTTTCGTCTTATAAAAGATCGGGACATTGAACGTAGCGGTCAGGCTCCACATGTCTTCAAAATATTTGTTTTTTGCGAAATAGCCCGCGTTGACCGTGAAATCCGGGTAGTATTCTTTTTCAGCCATGCGGACTTTTGTCTTTGCCCCTTCGAGCATTTTCCCCCTGGCCTTTATGAACGGAGAATTTTCAAAAGCTGTTTCAATAAGTTCATTCATCTCACGGTTGAATAAAGTGGGGGCGGCATCAGACGGCCTTCCGAGCGGTGAATTAATGTCCCTGCCGATTGCGGCATTAAGCATCGCCTCAAGGGACTGTATCTTTTGCTTCAGCATCTCCTCCTGTTCAAGAAGCATATATTTTTCGGTCTGCGCCATTATCACTTCCTGCTGCGGCGCCATCCCGGTTGAATACCTGGCAAGGGCCGCGCTTTCTATCCTTGAAAAAAGCGCTGTCTTGTCCTTGATGAGGTCGATATTCTTGTATGAAAAAAACAGGTCGTAATAAAGTTCTTTGACCCTCTCTATTGTTTTTAAACGGGCTGAGTCCGTCAGGGCCTTCAGGCTTTCCGAGTCCCTTGCAGCCATTTGGCCTTTTAATGAGAGCTTGCCGGGATACGGGAACATCTGCGAGACAGAGAACATCCACATGGAATCCGAGGCCATCTCCTCGTCAAAGGTGTACGGGTCCCTGATTCCGTCATTCTGGTAGCCGAACATGAACATCGGGTCGGGAAGGCTCTCCGCCTGGGGTATCCTGAATCTTGAGGCGGATTCCCTCGCATTCAGCATGAGGACTTCATGATTGTTTTTCAGCGCCTCGTCGATCAGCGGCTGCAGTTGAAGCTCTTCGGCGAAGGCCTCAGGTAGAAGACAGAAGACAGATAACAGAAGACAGACAAAATTGCACACAAAGCAGATTGAGAAATCTGTGCTCTGTCTTCTGCCTTCTGACTTCTGTCTTCTGACTTCTGTTTTACTGTGCATCTACGCTGAATTTGACTTTTGATGTCTTGTCGCCGCGGGTTATCTTTACAACGACATTCCATGAGCCGGACATTGAAAGGTCCATGACCGCCTTATATTTATTTTCCTTCAGCTCAGCATCGGCCTTGTAATCCATAGCGGGCATTCCCGGCATTGCCGGCATGGAGTATTCAACCTTCACCTTTACGTCTGTCACAGGCTTACCTGAAGCGTCTTTGACTTCAATTTCTATATTGTTTTTGCCAACCACCGGTGGATTTTTATCTATCTTGATAGCCACATCAAGATCGCCGGCCTTCTTCGTTACCTCATAATCTTTGGCGTAAGCTATTCCAAAGAGGAACAGTCCTGCCATCATGACCAGCAAAGCTTTTCTAATATGTTTCATTGTGACCTCCTTTTGTTTACATGCCATTAATAGGCACTATTATACCTTGTAAATCTCTATCAATCTACATAAATTATATAGCCGGAAAGTGAATAAAATATGAAATTTACAGTTCTTTTCTGCCTTCGATGGATTTTGAGAGGGTGACCTCATCGGCAAATTCAATGTCTCCGCCGATGGGAAGCCCGTAGGCGATGCGGGATATTTTTACTCCAAGGGGTTTCAGAACCTGGGATATATACTGGGCTGTAGTTTCGCCTTTTGTGTTGGGGTTTGTCGCGATGATGACTTCTGTAATGCCGCCCTGCTTCACCCTTTCAACAAGCTCATTGATCTTGAGCCTGTCCGGGGTTATGCCGTCAATAGGGGAAAGCGCTCCGAGAAGCACATGATACAGCCCATTGAAGATTTTTGTATTTTCAATAACGATGAGGTTGCTCGGTTCTTCGACAACGCAGATCGTGCTTCTGTTCCTCTGCGGGTTTTTACAGATGGAGCATATCTCGTCTTCAGTGATGTTAAAGCAGGTCCGGCAGAAGCGCGCCTTTTTCTTTATTTCAATAATGGCGTTAGCTATCGAGACCGCTTCCTCCTCCGGCATACCCAATATAAAAAAGGAAAGCCGCTGCGCGGTCTTCCTGCCGATACCCGGAAGCTTTGAAAGTTCGTTTATGAGATTTTCAACAACGCCGTTATTCATAATTTAAAAATATGGTCCGCAGATTACACAGATTTTTTTGTCATTGCGGCCTGTCCGCAATCCTTCTTTCAATCACAAAGGCGATAAAGAAAGATTCCCGACAAGCGGGAATGACAGGCAGTGCACTTATTACCTTTCAATAATCTGCGTCATCTGCGAAATCTGTGGATAAAGCCTTACCCGAAGATATTTCCCAGGCCGGGAAGGTTCATGCCGCCTGTAATTTTTTTCATGTCTTCCGACACCAATTGCTGCGCCCCCCGGAGGGCCTCATTCACTGCTGCGACTATAAGGTCCTGAAGCATCTCAATATCGTCGGGGTTTACTACGTCGCGCTCGATCTTCAGGGAAACGATCTCCGTTGCGCCGTTGGCTGTAGCGACAACCATGCCTCCGCCTGCCGACGCCTCATATGTCTTCTTTTTTGATTCCTCCTGGACCCTTCCCATCTCCTCCTGCATCTTCTGCGCCTGCTTCATCAGGTCGCCTATCATCTTCTTATTCATAAGACCTCCGTAATTTACGATTATTTTCAGCCCGCATAATTTATAAACCTGCGGCCCTCTCAGTCACTGTTATCCGCCCCTTTGTCTTCTTCGAGCGATTTAACTTTTACCATGGAACCGTTAAAAATTCTCATCGCGTCCTGCACAATCGGCTCGGAGAAAACCTTTTCCTTCATTTTATTGATATCATTTTTTATTTCTTTCTTGGGCAATGCAAGGATCTTTAATTTAATGCTGTGGCCGCTCAGTTTTTGAAGGATCGGGTTAATAACAGGGGCGCTCTTCCTTATTGAATCCGCAAGCACGGACATCCCCCCGTTGAAGCCGATCGACAGTTCTGCCGTTGTCATATTGATAAGCGTGGCCTCTGCAAGCTTGCAGGCAAGCAGATGGTCCTGCGAATCGAGATGTGCGATCAATTTCTGCCAGAGTTCTTCCTTGTCCGCTGTTACCGTTATGATGTCCGGGGCGGGTTGTTTAACCGGTTCTGTTTTTTTTTCTGCCGGTGGGGCCTCGGAAATTTCGGGTTTAGGGTTTCGGATTTCGGATTTGACCGGTGAGGGACTTTCCTGAGTGTTTTTTAATTTGTCGTGTGCCGGTTGTGGCCCTGATTCCCGTACATAATCCGCACCCTGTGGACCGCTGAGCATTTTCATGACGTCCCCTATGGAAGTCATCCCCTTCACAAAAGAAGTCCTGAGAAGCCCGAGTTCAAGTGTATATCTCGGATTGACGGCGTTCCGGACCTCTCCCTCAAGCCTGAGGAGTTCGGTCAGGAGCAAAGTAAGTTCTTCAATGCTGACACCGGCTGCAAGCCCCCTCAGCCTTTCCGTGTCCTCTCTGGAAAATTCAAAGACGTCTTCAGCATCTTGTGTTATCTTCACGATGGTAATATTTCTGAATTGCTCGACAAGTTCCTTTGCTATCTGCCGCAGGTCGCTGCCCCTGTCAGTGAATTCCTTTATTATCGAAAGGGAGGAGGACGCGTCTCCCTTTAAAATAGCTTCCGAAAGATTGAAGATGACCTCCGCGTCAGGAAGGCCTAAAAGCGTCTGAAGCTCTTTTTCCGTTATGTCGTCGCTGAAAGAGCAGGCCTGATCAAGAAGGGTCAGGGCGTCTCTCATGCTGCCGTCAGCCGCCTTTGCTATCATCTCCAGAGCGGCCTCTTTGATATTTATCTGTTCCGCGTCGGTAATTTTCCCGAGCTGCTCTTTTATCCTGTTTTTGGTGACCCTGCGGAAAGAGTGGTGCTGACACCTGGAGAGAATAGTTGCCGGTATCTTTTTCGGTTCGGTTGTGGCAAAGATGAAGACCACGTGCGGCGGCGGCTCTTCGAGGGTTTTAAGTAGCGCGTTGAAGGCAGGCACGCTCAGCATATGCACTTCATCGATTATATAAATTTTATACTTACCGCCTGAAGGCGCGTATTTCACGGTCTCCCTCAGTTCACGCACCGCGTCAACGCCTGTGTTAGAGGCGCCGTCGATTTCAAACACGTCAACGGAATGGCCTTCGGTTATCGCCTTGCAGCTTTCGCATTGGCCGCATGGGTCGCTGCCGGTCCTTTGCAGACAGTTCAGCGCCTTGGCAAGGATGCGGGCGGAAGATGTTTTGCCAACGCCCCTGGGACCTGAAAACAAATAGGCGTGCACGATCTTCCCGCTTGACAGGGCATTCTTGAAGGTCTTAACAACCGTCTCCTGTCCAACAAGATCGTCAAAATTCTGGGGGCGCCATTTTCTTGCAAGTACAATGTAGCTCATAATTAAGTAGTTGGTCGTTAGGGGTTAGGGATTAGTAAAAAAACTACCGCTCAATCTTTACTACTTCTTTTGCTTCCTTTACTAACCCCCAATCCCTAATCCCCGTCTTTTTTTAAAGCCGGGCCTTCAGGTTATCCTGCGGCACACAGGATAACTGCTTACCGTTGCTTCCTTCCGGACCTGGCGGGATTCACAGCATACTGTTGCACAGGGCCCAAAGACCCGACCCAAAAATAGCTCTCGGCGATCAGCCTTCAGCAATCAGCTAACAGACCATAGCTGAAAGCTGACGGCTGATCGCTGTTCTTTCTGGCGGAGAGGGAGGGAGTCGAACCCTCGAGACGGTATTAGCGTCTACACGATTTCCAGTCGTGCTCCTTCGGCCACTCGGACACCTCTCCAGAAGCTTAAAAAAGCTAAATTAATATTATATATCAAATAGTTGTGCACATGAGGCCAATTTGTCAAAATTGTACAGAATCGCTCGAAATGCCTCTTTTTTGTCATCAATTTGCAGTCAAAATGCATACACAGAGACCTGTTGACTGCAAAAGTCGTGCTCCTAAAATTTAAGGGTATTGATCGCATCGCGTAAATGTTCCGCTATCAGTTTCGTATATATCTCGGTTGTCTTTACAGTGGTGTGTCCAAGAACCTCAGACACTATTTTTAACGGCACCCCCTTCAGCAGCATAAACGTTGCCGAGGTATGCCTCATGTCGTGTAGTTTAACATTTTTCAGTCCTGCATTATCAGCATACTTTCTGAATTTCTTGGATACTTCCTTGGGGTGATAGTAACAGGAAGGAAATACCGGACCTATATGCTTTTTCCGGTAGAAGAGCAGTTCCTTCAAGTTATCTGCAAGGGGAATAATCCTGGTCTTGGTTTTACTCTCCTTAATATGAACCATCCATATGTCGTTGTTTTCCTTGAAATCCTGCCACTGTAGTCTTGCGATCTCAGTCCTGCGTCCTGCGGTGTACAAATAGGTAAGGAGAAGCTCTCTATCTTCCTGTATGCTGATTGCAGACAGCAGCTTTTCGATCTCCTGCTTGTTGCAGGCCCTCGGAAGGCTGTCTTTGAGCTTGATTTGCTTTACATATTCCCATGGGGTCTTATCAATATACTCCCATTCAACTGCCTTTTTAAAAGCTGCCTTAAGGTGCCTTATAGCGATGTTGATGGTGGTGGGTTTCAGGGTATTTCCCCTGAGATGATTAATAAATTCCTCGCATTGTTTTCTGGTAATAGAATTGATCAGTGTAGCACCACCGAGGAAATCAGTCAATTTGTCAAAAGATTCTTTGTCTAACCTTGTAGTATTCGATGCCTTGTTTTCTTCTCTATGTGCTATATATTCTTTTGAGAAATCAGCAACAGAGCTATATGATTTTCGCTCCAACTGGATCAGTCTGCCGAGCAGAGCCTCTTTCTCTATCTGTTTAAGGAGCCTTTGGGCAAGAAGCTTGTCTTTTGTTTTCAGGCTCTTTGCTTGTCCTCGCCTGATTTCTACATAGTAGGTTCCATTTTTTCTTTTGAAAAGTCTCATGACAGGAAATTTTATTATATTCATCTTACAAATCGCAATGTTGACAAATGGATTTTTACCGGGTCTTGGAGCATGAAACTATCAATGCTTTCACGGTCAATATACCATTTGCCTCCGAGTCGTTTGGCATATATGCAGCCATCTTTTTTTATATACTCCATAAGAGTGTTTTTCGACATCGAGGTGTAGGCGCAAGCGGCTTTTACGTCCATCCAGCGGGGGTAGCTGTTCTGACCGGAAAGATTAATAACCCGGCGCACAAGCTCTTTAAGCTCGTGGACGTCACAGCACAATTCTTTTTGATCCATCTGTTATGTATTACTTCTGGGAAGAATCCGGGGATGTTGGGCTGGAAGGATCGGGATATAGAAGTTATTGAATAAGAAGATGCCGGTTTCTTGTAAAAACCAGATATTCTATCAGCTCTACGTTTTGCAACAAAGGCCGTGCTGGTTTTCTCAAAATTACAAATTTATTACTTCGAAGTAGGCAAGATAACCGAGGACAAGAAGTTCCTTAATTTCTGAGTTTCAGGCGCAAATTAAGCTGTAATATCAATACATTCCAAACATTATGCGCTGCTGGATGGCTCAAACATCATACTCAGTTAATAACCCGGCAAGGATTTCATCGACAACGTCACTTATCGGTTTCTTCCATTGGAGGTAAGGATTGTCCGATAATTTTTTCTTTACGGTTGCTTTTAATTCCTCAAGTCTGAGTTTTTCTTTAAACTTTGGGAATATCTGTTTCAGAATTTCCTCTGTGCGTTCTTCAATCTTTGCCTCCCTGATAAGTTTGTCTCTGACCTTATCCTTTATCTTCTGTTCACCTTTGCTTTCAAACTCATTGGACAAGATATGATCTGGTGGAATAAGCTTGCCGTTTGCATAATCCTCCATCTTTTTATCCAGCCACTTAATAAAGGTAGGGGTATCCATTGCGTTTAACTCAATCCGGTTGGATTTGTACCATTTCTGCCATCGAACGGATACATAATCCGCACAGTTCTTTGGCTGCTTTTTCTTTAGCGTTTCAACCTGAAGTCCCATGTCAAGACCTTCTTCTGCTTCTAATCCCAAATTTACAACTCTGACTTTTCGTTGGGGCCTTATCCTTGTTGCTTCAACAAGGGATTGATAAATGAGCGTTCCGTCAATATCCGCATCATGGATACAGAAAAAAAGAAGCTCTTCATCACTCTCCCCGATCAAATCCAATACATCTCTCGCAGCTCCGGTTGAGTAGCCTTTACTTGTCAGTAAAGCGCAATCATGCTTTTCAGGCCATTTTGCGCTCTTTAATATTTCAATAAAACCTTCCTTTTCACAGTAAATGATTTTGTTAAAGGTCCATTCAGGCGTTTTATAGTTTTCGACACTTAAGGTGCCCAGCGTGATGGTTTCCTTAAGATGCGGATGATACAGAACACCCCGGTCGTCTCTGTAAATATTCCGTAACTCAGAACCTTTCTCAGCCTCATGCCCGGTTATTATTTTTATGAAGTTTTTATACGTCAGATCTTTCCCCAATTCTCTGTTTACTATTGCTCTGGCAACGTAATAAATCTGCCTTTGAGAATATCTGTAGAGATAGTTATCGCTCGATTTAATCATTGCAACATCGAGATTATCCAGCACTACTTGTTTTTGAGATATTTTCTTTTGCTTGGGGTTGCTTTGCTTGGACTTTGATTTTTTTATAGCGGCTGTAATTGCTGCTCCGATCTTATCGTTCAGAGCGGAAAAGTCCGGCGCCTTACTGTCAGAAGTGATAGGCATATAGGGGGTTATTACATTTACCAATATCTCTTTTGGTGTTTTTACATTTGCCCTGCAGTCAATCCCGCAGCCAAACAGCCAAACATCCTGAGGATACACATGAGTGTTGACATTCCCGGTTACAGGAGTCCTGTTCACACAAAAGGTTGAACGAAACTTATCAGAGTTTTTTACCCATACCTCAAGAACATAAGGCACGATAGGCTGTGACATTTGCTCCTCTAATCTTATTTCAAAGTTGCCGTGAGTTTTATGATAAACATCAAAGCCTTCGATATCGCCGACAAGCCCTAATCTCTCGGTACTAACCGGCTTTGCCAGCTTTCTCATCCTGAGCTGCAATCTCTCGATATCCACTCTGTTTAACTTTTTGACTTTCTTTACGTTGAATTCTTCAGCAATCTTCCATTTGATATCCCCTGAGAGGGAATCAAACTCTTCAACGAATCTTGCAACCGTCAAGTCATCAGGAGACGACTTGACCAGTTCGTAGAAAAAGTCGAAATCATACCAATGAGGGGAAGTCTTGCCTTTATATCTATTGCCTCTGTTTAATTGAATCGCTTTATTGCTCCATTCAAAGACGTTGTTCAGATTAAAATTCGGAAGTGTCACTTCAATCCGGGTTCCGGTTTTATTATAATTTCCGGTCTGCCTGTAAAGGGTTTCACCGGCATCAAACTGCGGGAATAATTGAAGGCATCTTCCTCTCGTCATGACTTTTAAAGTGCCTTCGCTTACCAACACTGAAGCTGCTATTACTCTTGATCCATTGCCGACCGCGCCCCGTGTCGGCATCCTGTAATATTTTGTTGACCGTAATGGCCGATTGATTGAAAAGAGACTTGCTATTTCTTCATCAGTTCCGGAAATCCCTTTGCCGTAATCCTCAACAAAGAATCCATTCCCTTCCAATAAGCCGGTCTCGCAGTGTGAACTTGCATCTAATGCGTTGTCTGTCAGTTCTTTTGCGACTAACTTCGGTAATAGGTGGATATCAACCCCTATAACCTGCTTCAATCCTTGTAACGTTCTGAAAAGGGTCCAATGTTCTCTTTCATGAAAACTTGGGGCCATATTATTTACTTCTCCTGTTGGTAATCAGATTCAAGATGGCCATTGAACATCCTGTAATAAAATATCGGTTGTTTTTGCCGCTTAATTAAGTGAAGCCTTCTGCTCCTCGTTTAGAATGTTTTTATCGGTCGAATGCGTTTGCAAAGACAGTACCTAAATCGGGTGGTAAATCCGGGTCAGATGCCTGACCTGCATTTGTCTTCTGCTTACCATTAATCATATTTGCCACAGCCGGATTTTTATCAGTCCTGTTGTCTGCTGACGACAACTTCCCAAGGACATTGCAGTAGTGAAATGCCGCCATTTTCAGGTATGCGCTTCTGTTCTTAACGTCTTCGAGAATTTTCATTAGCTCGGCTTCAGCCGGATTCTTTGAATTCAGTGTCACTTTGATAATCATTTTCCCATTCATGACCTCCTGTCTATTTACTGCTGTATTACTTTCAGATGGTTCCGAATGAGATACCATGTGGTTTCCGATCCTGCAGAAAATGCTTAATCAAACGTCTTCGGTTACCGGCTGGTACTTAAACGGTTGCAATCCAAATAAAAAAGCCCAGAGGTAAAACTATGCCTCCGGGCTAATCCAAACTTTATATATCTTCCTGCGGGTATTTAGACGCAGGTCGGCCTTTATTAAAGCAACCTGATGTTTGCGGGCCTGTTTTGCTGTCCACAAGGCAAGTCGCTTTTTTTGTTCTACAATACCGCTGAAAGCTGGTATGCCGTTGATCAAATTAAAAGTCTTGATAATGTCCCACCTGTTTTTTGTTTTCACAACATCTGCCATTACTGCCTTAAAGCCTGCATAAGTCTCTTTCGTAAAACGAACAGAGCAGACTTCGTTATTGACGTATATGACGAGCGAAATATTATCGCTCACCTTTACCGTCATTGGCTTCTCGCAAACATCCGAAAACCTGTCATCATACAGCACATGATCCGTAGAGCCATGCGTATGCATGATGATAGCAGTAGATTCATATCTCAGATAGAAGAAATTTGCGACGCGTTTTTCTTTCAGCCTGCACCGCTGGAACTTGGACTTTTCCGTCTCGTATTTCCTGATCAGCTTCCGGTCAATTCCCAGCCATTTGTCGCGCTTCCTTTCGGGCAGATCTGTAACGTGATAGAACAGGTACCCTCGTCCGATCAAGTACACTATCTCCTGAATGAATCCCTGCCAGCTCCCTGTTAGATAGTTATAAGCCATAAAATTACCTCCCGGTTTTTTATTAAGCTCGGCCTCCCGGCCAGCAGCTTTCCTAATTGATATCACTTAAATAGCAGCATCAATAAGTAAAGCCACTCCCAAAAAGGTTCAGCAAGGTGTAGTCTTTTACGCGCCGTATTAAACGGGATGTCATTCCCGTCCGGCATCGGGTCACCACTGCCTTGCAGTGACCCTCAACGCTATTCAACTACGCTCCTGATCCTCGCACGATTTCTCGCCGTTCGGACCGTGCCGCCTTAGATAATTGTGTTAAGGAAATGGTCAGGTCGCTCACTTCGACGGTTGTGTGCATATGCACGACCCCGAATATGGAAGCAGGTCCTTACTCGCTCCAGAGGAGTTTTCGGATACCCGTCGAAGATCAAAGCAGTTCGGCCTCGCCTCTCCATTTCCTTTTACCCGGTCGCATCCTCCTGAAACGGATAGGATGCTTTCCCGCCAGGCATCATTGGCGGACTTTAAGGGTTCAGCTATACACCAACCGGAATTACTTCCAGTCAGTTCCCCCTCCGGGTCAGGTGTTACGTCATTACTGACGTCCCACTGGATGGATTTTCACCACTTCACAATTACCGTACCTTTCCCCTGAATGGCCGGGGAAAGATGATGTCGGCGTCGCCCATACTCAGCAAGGCAGTGGGTAGAAGACATCTTACAGCCAGCCCCCGTTACCACCGGACAAGCACGTCTCCATGCATCCGGCGATGCCTTATGTATCTGCATCACATGTGACTGTGTGAGTAGCTATACATAACCCTTCTCCTCTGCTGAATATTCAAAGTGAAGAGCCGCTGAACTTTCTTGGAAAAAAACTATCCTTTTGGATTTGATGTGGGAATGAAACAAAAGAAAATACTCGCTTTTGAAATCCTTTAATTTTCAATCGGTTTTCCCCTGCGCAACTTCCATATAGAATATGGGCGTATAGCAGAGCAAAAAAAATAATCAGGGTGCAAAACCCGTCTTGGAATCCGCTTCACCAGCGGAGATAAGGTAAGTGCCGGATGTCCCGCGCGTAACCCAGCAATTAGAAGTTCGACTATCGGGGTTGTCTACTCGAAGTTAATAGTTGTCTGTATATTACCTTTTGATTGTCTGAATATGGTTCTGAATTCATAATTCACCAGTGCTGTTATCTTTACCAGCATCATTTAGCTGCCCATGTTACGGGTAAGAGCATGTCTTTTTTCCCCATTTTGTGGCCATACAATAAATCCGACTGTTCGAAAGACATTTGACAGTTAAAAAGTAATACAGCTATATGATAAAAGAGGTCAAAATATGAAAGAAGAAACATCGCTTTCCGATTCTGTGAAACTGATCTTGGGCTGCTATATTTACCCATACCGCGACATTTACGAGTTTCAAAACGCACTTGATATCGTTGCGGAACTTATAAAGCTGCTTGAGAAATACGGGGATTGCCCTTCTGTTGTGGCTACAGGGAGCGGTCCTGAGGCGGATACTTCACCAGCGGTAAAAGACAGACTTGCTGGCGTCACCCTCAGGGAGCATTCCTATGGAGTGACATTGAATATGGTCAAGGCCCTTAAGAAGAGTATTACGGACTATGAAATGCACATGCCGAAGGCGGTAATCACCGGCCTCGCTCATGACATAGGAAAGATTCCCCATTTAATCTCGAATTCAGCCGGTGAGGTGTATGAACATCAGATAATTAGCGCCCGGTGGCTTGAGGGAATGTTTTATGGGAAAAATCAAACCCTCGCAAGCCAAGTGATAAACGCAGTAGGGAACCATCACATATGCCTGAGGAATGATTTGGCCTGCATGTTGAAAAAAGCTGATCAGGAAGCACGGCAATCAGAACTTGTGAGATTCTCACGGAATCCCAGGATAGCGTCCCTGGATACATGGTTTAGCATAGAGGATTTTTACTGGAGGATAAGGCCATATATCAATTTTCCAAAGTCAAACTGGCAGGCATTTACATTCAGGGACCTTGTCTACTGCAAACCACAATTGATTTATGAAACAGCAAAGGCCCTCTGCGAAGAGGCAAATATTATTGACCCGCTATTTCGGAGCAAGTTGTCATATGATAGAGCGTTGCACGGGATTATTAGTTTCCTCAGGAATTATGATTTTATTCCCGATCTGTTCGAAAAAGGGAAACCCCGGAGACTTTATGCAATCAAAACCGAATTGGGCTCAACTCACAAAACATATTTGATCCCTCTCAAACCAGTCGGCTTTTATCGATGGAATGAAATTGAAAGGAAAAAGACAGAGTTCTTTTTAAGAGATGTTAAATCTGTGTATCCGACCGGGAAAGGCGATTGAAGTAATTCGCTTATTTTCCAAAAAAGTTAAGGTTCCCGATTTGGTCGCAGGCTGTCACAAAAGCAGGAACCCCTGGTTCCTAATCTTGTTGCACGATGTTACAAAAGCAGGAACCTTGGTTCCATTTATTGTTTCACGTGTCACAAAATATAGAACCTGTGTTCCATTTATCGTTGCATATATTGCAAAACATGGAACTTGACTTCCCGCTTTTGTCGCATGTGCTAAAAAAGCGGGAAGTTAGATGAGGACATTTTGGCACATATTTTGGCCAGATGTATTTATTTCATAGCACATCACACTAAAAAAACAACCTTATAAGCCACCTGCAGCCTTAACCTCTTCAAATTGTTTTGCAATAGCATTGATGCGCTCTAATTCACCCGGCGCTTTTTCTTGTGCTTCATCCGGCGACATCCCGGAACGGACAAGGGCGTGGAAGATCTCAAGGAGTTCTTCCTCATAAGTCATGCCATCCTTCAAGGAGTAATAATAACAATCCACCGGCATTTCACAATGTTTGTCTTTATTTTTTTTCCTTGCATGGATAACAGCCTGATTTAATATCTTCAAGGCTCTTTCGGTTTGCCGTGAGTTTCTATTGTCTTTTGCTTCGCTCATTAAGCCTCCTTTTGCGTGTTACATTGTCATATTAAATAATAATTATGCTTCTTGAATAATATTATATCGTTCTGAATCACACATGTCAAGGCAAAATAACATTTAAAATGACATTTTTATATTTTGTTTGATAATATAGTATTACTTTTAAGCTTGTTCTGAACGTAACGATATGATTAAGTGCCATTTATCAAGAATAATGGGCGAGAGAAAACTGAAGATCGCTGACGTTGCCCGGGACATCGACGTTCATAGAAATACCATTACCCTTCTCTATTACGAAAAGGCTCAGAGGATAGACTTTGAAGTTCTCGATAAGCTCTGTAAGTATTTTAATTGTAAGGTTGAGGATATTCTGGAATATAGAGAATAATGTTCAGAAGTTAATACCCCAGTTCATGTTTTTTAGTAACACGCATGTAAACATCGAGAGTACATTTGGTAGTTTTTTATATCGATATCCCCAACTTACTGAGTAACGCATTCACCCGCTCGTAAGCATCTCTCTGTATGCGCTCCTGTTCATCGGGCCCGACTACTTCTTCAAAGTCTGCAACTGACTTCGGGCCGAAGGCTTTCTCTGAAGAGAACTTCCCAGCGATCTTCTGCAAGCCTTCCATAACGAGTCCATGATTCAGGTGTGGTTTAAATTCATCTACCAGCGCATCTATCCCGCCCGGATAATTCAGCAGGCAATAGTAAATGTCCCAGGCATCCTTTTCTTTCATGCGGGTTTCCATGGCCATCCCCTTCATCACAAAGAATGGCACAATAGAAGCAACGCGAACAGTAACTGAATCATGTGCTCCATTAGGAAGCGTCCCTTCGATCCTGATCTCTTTTGACATCTCAAAGGCGAGATCGCATCCTCTTACTTTACGAGCCTGTACTCCCTGTATTTTCTGGTGACGATGACCTTTTGAAGTCCCCTCATATTCACCAGCCAAGAGGTCGATTTGTACCTTGACCTGCTGGTCTCCCACTTTCACATCTCTAAAAAAGATAAATGGCTGCTCTCCCTGCTGATATCCTCTACTCATAAGAAGATCCTGAATTTTCTTGTATCCGGCTTCCTGAATCTTCTGATGGTTTAGGGCGATGTCTACATCCATGCTGCCAACATGTGGGCCGCTGAAATGGGGTAACAATACTTCAGGAATCCAGCCGCCGATGAGGACGATATCATCTTTATATTCACCCAGTAGATGAACCAGCTCTATGAGCACAGAGCGTGCAGCCTCTACCCCTTCGGCCGTATAATCTCTTCGAGTTACCATATTTAATTCTAATGTCAACTAACGTTCATACATTGAACACAACTTACGATCATTTGTTCATAGCTGTCCATTTTGTTTTTATTACATCTCTCAGCAAGACTTCCGCAGCTTCCTCGCCTCTGCCTTTATACCCTTTCAGGTCAAGATATGTCTGCAAAGGCGACACGATCCTGATATCTTCAATTATCTGATTCCCGTAAAAAACCCCTTCGTCATAAGGACCGAGGATAGTTATATTAGCCCCGCTCTCTACCTTTTTCAAATTCAGTAATGATGCCACATCCTCTCTGTCATTGTATACGTAAGCCATTGCACGTGAGTAGCGCACCGCAGGGGCATAGCGTGCTGCGCCGGAGAAACCTGTCAGCGCATACGCAACACCTTTCTCCTGGCAGATCTTTGAAATATCGGATTCTATTTCAGGAATGCTTTTCAGTGAATAATAATTGCACACTTCATTCTTCCGGTATGTATATACATTCGCCCATTCTTCAAGTAGCTTCCACGGGGCAGTCAGTGAGAATCCATCCTGCTTCGTGATCCACTCACGATCAAGAAGGAGTTTCTTCACGTTAGCGACCTGTCCTAAACTAACCATTGCTTCATCGGCGAGGTCCTGCGTCTTCCATACCCTTCCGGGATTGTTTAATAAGACCCGCAGCACGCGGGAAGACTTTGGAGAAAAGAGTGATACGAGGTCTCTTTTCGTCCGGAAGGGATTCGTCTTTCCTGTCTGCTCAATGTATACCTGTCCGAACGACATGAAACAGTTGCCGGCAAAGTCCAGATAACCAACACCATCTTTCATGCAGATCTCAGCTGACTGTGGAGATATGAAGGGAGCCATGAAAATAAAGTACGCATCCGGGAAGGTATCACGGTAGCGAATTAACTGATTGACTGCATTGCGAGCCATGCGCGGTTGTCCGTTACTCTTCACTTCAATGATGAGCACCTGCTTCTTGTCATCAAGAGTTAGAGTAACCAGAAGGTCCACGCCGTCTTTCTCGCGCTCAATAGATTCAATCTTCAAAAAAGGTATCCTATCAAGGATACTTTTTATGGTATCTTGTGCTTTAATTTCTATGTCCGGCAGTTCTGTTTTCATCATTTAAGCCTTTTTCAGCAATTGCTGAAAACTATTATTACACTGAAAAACGATGTTTGTCAAGGAGATGTTTTCACTGTTTGCGGCATTTTCAGCGTATGCTGAAAGTTTTAATTATAATGAAAATAATAATTAACTATTCAAAAAATAGAATTTTTAACTACAGTAGGTTGCGTTATGTGACTTTTTTTTGGGTGAGGGAACGTAAGAAAATTAATACATACGGTGCTCCGAGATCGTATAGTCACCGAAATTGTATTCAATGGCTCTTTTGCGACAGACTCCTGATTCCTTCCAAAAGCACCCTCGTTGCAATACAGTCATCCTCATTATATTCGAGTATACGTTGGTGGATGGCCTGGTCTCCCGACTCAATCCAGCGGTGATACCATTCAATTGATGCTGCACCCGACGGATCAGGGTCACGCCATTTGAATCCGAGATAGTATGCCAGGGTCTTGATGGAATGATCATTTGTCGGCCATTCAGTGCATGGTTTTATTACGTGGTTATAGAGATCAACTGCTGTTTCAGGTGAAAACAGTTCATGCAACTGTTCTTCGGTCATAACATGAGGATAACGTTCCCGCAATTTACGCCACACTGTTCTTTCATAGGGCGAATAATAATAAATGGCGCAGGGCCTTGATGATTGAATATATTCCCATGCCTGAGCAAATGCCTGCTCTTCATCTTCCGGGGTTGGAGAATCAGTAAAGAACGAGACGTATCGTTCTGAACTGCCCCGTCGTTCAATAAAGCCATGGAGGTAACAGATGTCCCTCATTGGGTCAGTTTCAATATCGAAGAACAATTCAGTTTCAGCATTCGGCAAAGTGAACTCTTTCTTGATATATGATCTACCGTCAGGTTGGATTAACAGCTTTGCCCGCGCCTGGAACTTCAGCAGGGAATCCGGTCCGATTCCCGGGAATAGAGTTTTTTTACCTTTGATAAGTCCGGAAATATCTGCGTTAGCCAGATCAGAAACCGTCCTGATGCTTGCAATCATAACATCCCTTTTTCCCCTCCCCAGTTCCGGAATCAGCGTCAAATCCTCGGATTCTTTCACTTCCTTCTTGCAAAGCGTTCTCCAACAGCATAACTTGCAGTTGGCTGCTAAAGCCGGGAGAGTCTTTATTGATTTCAGGCTTATGGCCCTTGCTTCCCCCATACAGGTTTCATAAAGGTCCCATAAGCTCTCCCTGTTTCTGACTCCCTGAGGATCGTTAAGATCATATGCAACCTCTTCACCGTGAATGTCCCATACAAAAGGACACCGTCCTCCTGAACCCCCAAGCCTCTCCAGGATATCTGTATATAATGCCAATTGTACTGCATAATGCTTCTTCGGTTTTCCCTCAGACTCTTCGCTTGCCCCCTCTTCACCAGCGCCGCTCTTTATGTCACCCGCTATGTAAAATTTGCCGTGGCGTCTTAAAATATCCGGCTCACCGACCAAATCACCAGCAGTTATTCGCCCGCTGTAAATCAAGTTATCACCCCGCTCCATCGCCTCCCGGGTCATGCGTTCTTTTTCTTCTCCTTTGAATTTGCTGAGGTCAGTAAAGGCTGTTTCCAGTCCTTCGATTACTTCTTTCTCAAAGGCACTACCTTTATCCCAGAGAAGTTGAACAAACGGGCTTACCGGATCACGGTCCTTATAATTACCAAAAAGATCCAGTGTGACCCTGTGAGGGCATTGGACGAGGTTGTATAACATTGAAGCGGTTATTTTGTTCATATTGAATTATTCGGTTTGAACAATGGGGGTGTCAAGTTAAAACAAGTGGTGTCGGGGCTACATTTTAGAGAAGTTTCTGAAGAATGTAGACCTGACACCACTCATTCCTTATTGCCGTCGTCTCGGGAATCAGGATTAGGATTCTCGACTTCTCCATATCTCTTTCAGCGATTTCATTTTAAGTGCATCTGTCAACTAAATACTCCATATTCTCGACCACCCTGCATTTCATAAAAAGTTTTTTGTGTTAATGAAATCTTTTTCCATCCTCTTATTTCTCTCTTGCTCCCAAGCTTCAATGAAAATGAACCATCTGTCTGCCGAGTAAATAACAGTGTTTTATTGCTATAGCTTAACGGCCCTTCTATCCCTGGCCTTGGAAGATTAAGTTTATCCATAAAGTTATTCCCAAAGCGCACACCACAATCAACAGACTTATTCTCATAATTTATTCGTACTCTACCCAGTGAAGTATTTGGCAAAACTTTACCAACAGCAAAACCGAAAAATACACGTGTTCCTCTCTGCATGTCTATCTGGTTACCTGGCAACCCTTTCCCCCTATTTTTGACAACATATTTGATATCAACCCAAAGGTTTAAGGCTGTGGCTAGTGCAACCGCTTTGGCAATCGGAACCTCTGACGCTCTTTGCTTGAGGCGTTTTACATGAAGGCTGTCATCTTCTGACGTAATTTGCTTTGGTTTAGGTCTTTTCTTTTCATAGCGATGGATCATTGCCTGATCTAATACAGTTGACATATCAAAAATGGAGTCAACTCGCTGAATTTCCTTAAAAAAAGAATGGAAGTACTTCCTGAAAGATAGAGGAGGCTGCTTTTTCCACATCATGGCCAACGAGTTTTCATATCCCATTGATAGCCCGCTCACGGTTAGATTAGCAGAACCTACAACCACTCCGAACGGCCCCTTATCATAATCGGAATTAGCGTCGAGAATTAATGTCTTTGCATGAAAACAAGTGATGGGACTAAAATTTCGCTCCATAACTTTTTCGAAGTAAGGAACACGTACCTCGGAATTTCTTAAAGACATTAATCCTATACCCGACAGCGCCTGTTTTTTTGCTTGTCCATAATTTCGGATAAAAAATCCGGCAAGCCAGCTTTATGACTGATTAGAGGACAGGTGGTATTTTACAATTATTATAATAGCAGAAGTGTCCCAGTGGAGGGATGTATTATCCCATGCGAATAGTTTATAATGAATCACACCGCCTTAGTTGTGAAACTTCCTGTTGTAGTTTCCCTGATAATTAACAAGGCAGCAGAGGATTGTCCGACAGCGGAATAAATTTAAGATTAACCACAGAGGACACTGAAAATAGAATAATTTTTCTATCCACAGATGTCGCAGATTGACACAGATTAAATAAAAACATTTATAAAAAATCTGTGTAATCTGCGGACAAGCTTTTCTCTGAGGTAAAAGAAAGAGGATTTATGAAAAGAGAAGATATAAGGAACATCGCTATTATCGCCCATGTCGACCACGGCAAGACAACCCTTGTGGACTGCATGCTGAAGCAGGCGGGAATTTACCGCGCCAATGAAAGGGTGCAGGAAAGGGTCATGGACAGTAATGACCTTGAGAGGGAAAAAGGCATCACCATAATGGCGAAGAACACGGCCGTTGAATACAAGGGCGTGAAAATAAATATCCTGGATACGCCGGGGCACGCGGATTTCGGCGGCGAGGTGGAGAGGATAATGAAGATGGTTGACGGGGTGCTGCTTCTGGTTGACTCATCTGAAGGCCCTTTGCCCCAGACAAGATTCGTTCTCAGAAAGGCGCTTGAGCTAAACCTGCCGCCTATCCTTGTGATAAACAAGATAGACAGGCCGGATGCAAGGATACAGGAAGTGCTGAATGAAGTGTATGACCTGTTCATTGACCTTGACGCAACTGAGGAGCAGCTTGATTTTCCCATTATCTATACAAACGCGAAGGTGGGAATCGCCAAGCTTGATATGAATGACGCGTCAGAGGACTTAATGCCGCTGTTTGACATTATTCTGAGAACAGTCACTGCGCCTGAGTGCGACAGCAGCGGCGTTCTTCAATACCTTGTCACAAACATTGACTACAACGATTATGTGGGCAGGCTTGCCATCGGCAGGATCTTTTCAGGGACCGTAAGGGTCGGAGATACGGTGGCCATGATAAACGCAAGCGGAGAGGCGCTGAAGAGAAAGATCTCAACCATTTATACCTTCCAGGGACTGGAGCGGATCGACGTAAAGGAAGTGGCTGCCGGCGATATTGTTGCGCTTGCGGGGATTGAAGGGATAAATATAGGCGACACGATCACTGACGTGGAGAACCCGAAACCCCTGCCGAGGATAAAGGTTGACGAGCCGACAATTTCAATTGTCTTTTCCATTAACAACTCGCCTTTTGCGGGCAAAGAAGGCAAATACGTGACCTCAAGAAATCTCAGGGAAAGGCTCGAAAAGGAACTCCTCTACAATGTCTCCATCAGGGTTGATTTTGACGGCGCGTCCGATTCATTCAATGTAATGGGGCGCGGCGAATTGCAGCTTGCGATCCTCATTGAGATGATGAGGCGCGAGGGATACGAGCTTTCCATTTCAATGCCTGAGACAATAACAAAGAAGATCAACGATGTTGTGCACGAGCCGATGGAGCAGCTCGTGATAGACGTGCCGGAGGATTTTGTCGGCGTGGTGACACAGCAGGTCGGGATGAGAAAGGGCCGGATGCAGAAGATGCAGAACAACGGAAACGGCAGGGTGAGGCTTGAATTCAGGATCCCGTCAAGGGGACTGATCGGCTTCAGGTCGCAGTTCCTCACTGACACAAGAGGCACAGGGCTTCTCAATCATTTATTTGATGGATACGAGCCATGGCACGGCCATATATCAAAACGGCAGACAGGCGTGCTTGTCTCCGACAGGCCCGGCAAATCAAACACGTACGCATTATTTCATCTTCAGCCGAGGGGGACTTTGTTAATAAAAGAAGGGACCCCTGTTTACGAAGGGATGATCATCGGCGAAAATTCGAGGGAGAGCGATCTGGACGTCAATGTCACAAAGGAGAAAAAGCAAACCAATATGCGCGCATCAGGTACGGACGAAGCGCTGCTTCTGATACCTCCAAAAATATTAAACCTCGAACAGGCGATAGAGTTCATCAAGGAAGACGAGCTTGTCGAAATAACTCCTCAGTCAATCAGGCTCCGTAAGAGAGTGCTTGAGGCGAACAAAAGGCCGAGGACTAAAGGGTAGAACTTTTCTATTGTAAAAAAAAGCCCGCCTTCTAAAGCAGAAGGCGGGCTTTTCAATAACTTTCCTACTGCCAGCGTTGTTCTGCCGTCAGATTGGATGACAGGGCTTTCTTAACGCCTGCTTTCAGTTCCTCTATCTCTTTATTCTGCTTTTCAATGGTCTTCTGCTGTTCCTTGACAGCCTCGATAAGAAGAGGGATCATCTCGGTATAGACAACACTCTTTTCTCCAGATGCACC
>JACRMS010000011.1 GCA_016214845.1 Nitrospirota bacterium
CGACTCGATAAAGTATATGAACAACACATCTGTACCAATTACTCTTATTGAAAGCGATAACCAGTCATGGGCTGACAATCCATCCATAGCGGTTGGTCCAAGCGGAGAGCTTCATGTGGTATATCTAAAGAGTAATAATGCAGCTCCATGGTCAGCTTCGATTATGTACATGAATAAAACCTGCCCGGATTCAGATGGTGACGGTTATTCATCCGATATAGACTGCGATGATAGCAACGCTGCTATCAACCCCGGCGTAACTGAAATCCCTAATGACGGTATTGACAATGACTGCAATCCTGCAACGCCTGTTGCGGTTGTCTCAGGCTCCGGCATGAATTATCCGGTGCCCGGTTTCAGCGCAACAATGAGTGTAAATGTAAACGACTCAAATCTGTCGGCAGGCAATCTAAAATATTCCTATACCCGTCAGAAGATCAGCCTGATAAGCACATCGATTACCGGCATATCAGCGACAGGCGGCACCGCAAGTGTAACAGGCGCAGGCTCTATGAACGGGATCGCAGGTTATACATTTACAGCAACAATAACAGACGGCAGTCCTGACGGGATGGGCATAGAGGTCCGCAAGCCGGATGGGACTCTTTATTTCAGAGAGCCGTCGGCAGGCGGAACAAGAGCTATATTGAGATGGGGATTTAATATAACGGGACAGTAGAAAAGAGTTGGGAGTTGAGAGTTATAAGTGTAGGGGCGAGGCGGCGCCTCGCCCGATGTTGAAACACACCCCTAACCCCTCTTGATAGAGGGGAATAAGAGGACGGAATGAAAACTAAGGAGGATTTAAAAATGAGAAAACTTTTAGCGGCAGCAATTCTTGCAGCGAGTATGTTTGTATGTTCATCAATGGCGTTTGCAGGCACAGGAGCAAATCTGTGGTACAACGAAACGGATTTGGGAAGCGGTCTATGGCAGTATGATTACACTTTTCAAAACACCTCTACTGCAGGCGAGAGTTTGTTTGCAGTGGACCTCTGGTTTACTCAGATGACGGATGTTACAGATTTACAGCTTCCCTCAGGGTGGGCCTCGGCAGCTCCGGCCCAAACAGATTTACTGGATACCTTTTCAACTTCTCCTGCTGATGAAATAGCAGCCGGAAGCTCGTTAGGCGGTTTTAAATTTACAACTAATTACAAGGCAGGGAATATTGCCTATGACGCATATTTTGATGACGGCACAGGAAACGGTGTTTTATCATCAGGCAGCACTACGCCTGTTGCTCCTGAGCCTGTAAGCTCCATTCTCTTTCTTGTCGGCGGGGCAACACTGGCGGCGAGACGTTATTTAATAAGATAATTAAAAGTCTCAAAAAACCGTCGGCGTTTGTCCGTCATGCCCGAAGTCCTTAATCGGGCATCCATTGACTAATAACTGCTGGATTCCCGCTCAACAGATTGCCAACAGTAGGTGCTTTAGGCACGGGAATGACGCCTATATGAGTGCACAAATTATTAGACCCTTGATGAGATAAAAGGCGGGAGGTGAGTTGTTACAAACTTCCCGAACATCCGATCGAATCAAACGCGCGGACGATCCTTTTTTCCTTCTCGGCCCTCTTTGAATCGAGTTTTATAAATTCGATCTGCGCGATCGCGGAGGCAAGATGCTTTTTGGAAGGGATGGCATTCATGCTATCGCCGATCACATCTCCTGAAACAGTGTCGAGCACTATCGCGTCAAAGCCGTCCGTTACGACTGCAAACGGCACCTGGTAGGCATCGAGCAGTCTTGCGCAGGCAAGGGCATGTCTTTCCCGCGATACGAGTGAATCCGGGGCGCATTTAATTGAGACAAGCTTCCTGCTGTTCATGCAGACGACGAGGTCCACTGTGGATCTAACGGCCTCGCAGTCGATTGTGACATCGAATTCACAGGCGGCCTCTATCTCATCGCGTGAGTAACCTTTTGTCTCAAGAAGAAATCTTTCAATAAGGTGGCGTACAGCAGCCAGCATGGATTCAGCGGTCTCGAACTCTTTTTTCAGGAGCGCATTGATCGCCTCTTCCTTGTTATTAAATCCTTCAGGCAGTTTATACTTCATATTATCTCCGCTTTAAGTTATTTCGCTCTGGACCCGTCAGGCTATCTGTCATTCCGGCTTGCCCGGAATCTTTCTTCAGGAAGGATTCCCGACGCGCTTTGCTTGCGGGAATGACAAATTGAAATGTCCATTCAATAATATAAAGTATGCCATTAGTTACCCTGACAAGTAAATCTTCGCAAAGACATCAGCGAATTCTTCAATGGATGTTTCTGTGGTATTCTCCGGAGTGCGTGTCAGGTTAACTGCGAACAGGCCTTCGTTCAAGGCCCTGCTCATCTCTACATACAACCTGCTCAGATCTTCGCTCAACCCCGCGCCGATCAGCCCCTTTTCCGCGTCTTCATAGGAAAACTGCACATACTTCAAGCCGGGTTTGTTTATCTTCTTCCCGAATATCTGAATGGCTTCATTCATTGAGACGTCCCTCTGTCCGAGGATGTCCCTGACGGATTTGCCGGAGAAGTCCCTCTTCACAAGACGCTCCGCGATAAATTTTGCGATATCCTTTGTGGCTATCATTGCAAACTTAACGCCGCCGCTGACGGCGGAGCCTGCCATGTCCATATTTTTTATCATGGGAACATACATCAACAGGTTCTCCATGAAATACGTCGGACGCACATGAAGCACATTTACATTGTCGAGTTTGTTCAGGCGTTCTTCCTGGTCATGCAGGCCTTTAATGGGGCCGGTTCTATCAGGCAGGTTTGCCCCCTGGCTGCTCAAATTAACGACGTGTTTCACGCCGGACTTTCTGATCGCCTCCGCTGTACTCGCCCCGATCTCGTTCTGATAGGCGCGGAAATCTTTGACCGCATAATTGGGAGGTATCATCGCAAAGACCGCGTCGGCATTTGAAAAGGCCTTCGCCAGAAATCCGCTGTCCGCCAGATCTCCGGCCGCTGCCTCAGCTCCTTTATCAATGAATCTCTGCAGCCTGTCCTTACTCCTTCCAACCGCCCTGACCTTGTGCCCCCGTGAGTGCAGATCGTCAACCAGTTTACTGCCTATGTTTCCCGTAGCTCCTGTTATAACAAACATGATACATCTCCTTTCTGATTTTTAGAGTTCAAAGTAATCTCCTTTAAAAAACCACAGCAAGCCTTTCAACCACCTTGCGTAAACGTATCGAAATGATCTGGTTCAGCCCCTGCAATATTTTTATCGCGATATAGGGATGTTCCTTTATGATCGTTTCCAATGACTGATGCCGGAGGACTATCAATTCCGAATTCTCAAGGGCAACTACAGTGGTCGAGCGCGGCTGTTTCGGATCGATCAGGGAAAGCTCTCCGACAAAAGACCCCTTGCCTAAAATTGCAATCACGATCTGCCTGTCTTTAAATTCAGTCTGCTTTTTAACTTCCAGGCGGCCGTAGACAATAAACCCTATAAAGCCTCCGGGGTCGCCTTCATTAAACACAGTCGCGTCCTTCGGGTAGCCGGCCGCTTCAAGAAAAGGGATGACTTTTTCCATTTCATCATCATTGAGTAAATGGAAAAGGATCAGCTCGTCCCTGCATGAGTAAATGAGTTCTTTTAATCCTGTGCCCATTTCAGCTCTTTTCCCTCACCGCAGGCGCTCTATCTTCGAGGATGTTTATCTCCTCGAGTTTACTCTTCATTTTCCTGAGCAGTCCGTTATAAGATTCATTGACGATGATCTGGTTGTACTGGCTCCTGTAGGTGCTGATGAAACTGACCCCTTCTATCACTACATCGTAGACCCACCATTTGTCCCCTTTCAGCATAAGCCTGTATTCGATCGGGATGGAGACGTTTTTTGTGACAATGGTGGTGTCGACTTCAGCATACTTGCCGTCACCTTTTAAGGTCTCTTTGTCGTATGTGATCTTTTCGTCAGTGTATGATTCTATTTTCCCTATGTAAGAGGACCTCAGAAGTTCAGAGAAAAGGCTGACGAACTCTTTCTTTTCTTCCGCAGTCCTTTCGCTCCAGTGCCTTGCCAGGGAGCGCCGGGACATCTCTTCAAAATCAAAACGGTCGTTGATCAACGCCTTTATCCTTGCCCTTCTTTCCTGTTTCCTGTCCGGGGCGGAGAGGCCCTTGTCTTTCAATGTATCGATGACGGCGTCAACGGTGGACTTAACGGATTCTGCCGGGGTGTTAACTGCCATGACGGGTACGCGGAAGCTCAGGATTGAAAACGCAGTGACAAGCAAAAGTATTTTTATAGTCTTCATGATCTATCTTTCCTCTGCATAAGAAATTTCCTCGCCCGCCAGCCCGGAGGCCTGCAGCACATTGGCATAGCTCATATTGAAGTTGTAGACGGATTTAATATATTCCCCCTTCATATTGCCGTACGCCGCTATCGCGTCAGCGGCGTCCCTGACTTCGCCTATTCCCATATCATAATTCATCACAGAGCCGATCATCCACTTACGCGCAGACTCGAAGGCCTTCCCTGTGGCTTCAATGCTGTTTTTTGCCTCCATCATTTCCCTGTAAGATTTTTCAACCTGCAGCGGGATCCCGGCAGAGGCGTATTCATGCAGGCTTTGAAGCTTCAGGTAATCCGCCCGTGCCCGGTGCACCTGCGAGCCGGTTATGCCGAAATCAAAATTCCATTTCATCCCCAGCGCTGCCCCTCCGGCCTGATGCCTGAAGTAGTCATAGATCCACGGGTTAGTCACCCGGTCCCTTTCAGTGGCGTCCGAATATGAATAGAACGCGGCGGCGAATATTTTGGGATAATAATCAGCTCGCGCCATATTGAGCAGGGACTCTTTTGCCTTTAAGCCTTCCCTGAGCTGGGCGAACTCGGGCCTTAACTCTCTGCTCTTTGCCGAATAGAAATCCATTTCCCTGACATCGGCGTCAACAGGTTTCAGGGCCTCGTCCTTCAGGCTGAATACGGCATTGCCGTCCAGGCCCATAAAGGTGCGCAGCGCGTCCTTGCTAAGGATGATGTTCTTTTCCGCTTCCCCCCTGTATTTTGCAAGCAGGCCCTGGTAAGTCTCAAGCTTGTTAAGGTCCAGTTCAGTGGCGCGCCCTGATTCCGAGTCAATAAGTTTTCTTGTCTTTTCTATGGTCGAATCAAGATAGCCCTGAATTTCGTCAACCAATTTTTTAGTTTCCAGCGCGGCGAGATGCCCGTAGTAGTATTGCTTTATCTCAAGGGCCACATCGGTCGCCTTTTGCTTCACCTTTGATTCTTCAACCATGATCCCGTGTGAAGCCGCATTCTTTGCCTCTGTGATTTTTCCGAAGGTGTAGATGGGCTGCACCACCTTTATATCAGCGCTGCCGAAAACCCCCAGCCCTTCGATCCGGTCATTTCTGTAATCGGAATTGATCTGGTCGCCCCGTGCCTTGGGTGACGGGCCGAATAACGTCATGACCTCAATCTGGGGGAACCGGTAGCCGTCCGCCTCTTGCAGTCTGGTTCTTGCTATTTCAACCTCCTGCTGCTGCCCTTTGACCTGAGGGCTGAATCTCAAGGCCGCGCTGATGCATTCATCAAGAGAATAGACCCGCGCCTCCTGAGAAAAGGCTTCATGAGAAATAAATACAAGGTGTAACCATAAGATAATGAAACTGAATTTTTTCATCTTGATTATCTTCACTTATTCTCTTTCTCAAAGATATACTTGCTGATCAGTTCTTCCAATTCTATCGCGGACTCGGTTTCAAGGACATCCCCGCCCGGCTTTAAATATTTTTCGGAGCCGCCGGGCTTGATCCTGACGAACTTGTCTCCGATAATGCCCTGGGTCCTTACCGAGGCTATCGAGTCTTCCTGAAGTTTCACCTCCGGGTCAATGAACAGGTCCACGAGGGCCTCATAATTATTAAGGTGAACTTTGCCGACCTTCCCTACTGTAACGCCTGCGATCTCCACTACAGCTCCTTCCTTAAGGCCGGATATGTTTGCGAAGCGCGCTTTGAGAATATATTGCTTTGTGCCGAACAATTGAACGTCTCCTAATTTCACTGAAACATAGGCGAGGCATAAAAGTCCGAGAACGATAAAAATCCCCACGCCTGTTTCAATATTGATCTTCTTCATATTGCATCCTCCATTTTGCTTGAATAAAGAGGTCCCATAGTTGTCTCAACATATTCCCTGATGACCGGCTCCCGCGAGAGCTGAAATTCCTCCGGCGTGAGCACGTCCTGTATGACGCCATCATGCAGGAGGGCCACGTAATCAGCCAGCTTCAGCACCTTGGGAACGTCATGGCTTACGATGACCGCAGTATATCCCAGCCTCGCCTGTGTTTTAAAAAATACGCGGTATAGCTCCCTGCTCTTCGCGGCGTCAAGGCCGGTCGTCGGTTCGTCAAAAAAAATTATCTTCGGGTCCAGCACGAGGGCGCGCGCAAGCCCGACTCTCTTTCTCATGCCGCCGCTGAGCTGGGCAGGGTACTTGTCATCCTCTCCTTCAAGGTCCATAATAGCGAGTTTTTCATGCACGATCTTTCCGACCTCCGCTTCTGTCTTTTTTGTGCGCTCTCTCAGGGGGAGCGCCACGTTGTCATATACTGTCATTGAATCAAAGAGCGCAGCATTCTGAAAGAGCACGCCGAAATTCATCCTGATCTCCATGAGTTCTTTTTTGCTGACCCCGGTAATTTCCTTCCCGCGAAACAGCACCTTTCCTTTGTCCGGTTTAATAAGCCCGAGGATGTGCCTGACGATAAGGCTCTTTCCCTGTCCGCTTGCCCCTACAATAACAGTGGTCCTGCCCTCTGTGACGGAGAGATTGACCCCCTTTAAAACATGCTGGGAGTCGAATGATTTCCAGACATCGATCAACTCGATCACCGGCTGTGTATTCATAAAAGCACCGACGTCAGAAAATAATCAAACAGCAAGATCGTTACCGACGCCATGACCACCGCGCTGGTAGTCGCGTAACTGACCCCCTCAGCGCCGAAGCCTCCTCCTTTTTCCAGATGTACATAAAAGCCTTTTGAAGCCGTAATCAATATGATCAGGAAACCGAAACAGACCGCTTTTATAAACCCCATATAAACGTCCTGAAACTCGACGTCTTTATACATGCTTGAAAAATACGCTCCTTCATCGCCCCCCATGAGTTTGACCCCCACGACATAACCGCCAAGAATGCCGACTACATCAAAGATGGAGGTCAGCAGCGGCATGGAGATTATCCCTGCGATGAATTTCGGGGCCACAATGTATTTATGCGGGTCAATCGCCATACATTCCAGGGCGTCGATCTGCTCAGAGATGCGCATGATCCCTATTTCAGCGCAGATGGCGGAACCCGCGCGCCCGGTCACCATAAGCGCCGCGAGCACCGGACCTAATTCCCTGATAAGACTGAGCGCGACAACGGAGCCGAGAAGCCCCTCGGCCCCGAATTTCCTCAGCGTATGATAGCCTTGCAGGCCAAGCACCATCCCTGTAAAAGCGCCTGTGAAGATGATGACGAATATTGAGAGCGTGCCTATGACATATATTTGCTTGACGGCAGGGGAGATCTTGTACGGAGGTTTCAGGATATTGATGACTGAGTAAAAAAGAAATACCCCCATCCTGCCTGTCTGATTGACATAATACAGCGCATTGCCGCCAAGCTTCTCAAAAAAACCGGGCATCCCATTCTCCATAGCAAAACCATATAAGGCTTAGCAGTATAATATTTGTTCCTGAGTATTCGTGCATGTAATAAATTATGTCCTTCTGATGTAATAGGACCGGCGACATTATCTAAGACACTATTATCACAAAATGTCTGAGAGTTCAAGACATTCAACGCTGGTTACAGGTTTGACAAAGTCACATGCTTCCTTTTAAGATTTTAGCCTATGTATTTACAGGACCTGATCTTAAAGCTGCATGAATTCTGGGGAAATAAAGGCTGCGTGATCCACCAGCCTTACGATATCGAAGTCGGCGCGGGCACGTTCAATCCCGCTACGTTTTTCCGTGTGCTCGGGCCGGAGCCGTGGAAGGCCGCTTATGTTGAGCCTTCAAGACGTCCCACTGACGGCCGGTACGGGGAGAACCCAAACAGGCTTCAGCATTACTACCAGTATCAGGTGATAATGAAACCCTCTCCGCCCGACACCCAGGAGCTTTATCTGAAAAGTCTTTCAGCGATAAGCATCGACCTCCTCAAGCACGACATACGCTTTGTCGAAGACGACTGGGAATCGCCCACGCTCGGGGCCTGGGGGCTCGGCTGGGAGGTCTGGCTTGACGGGATGGAGATAACGCAGTTCACCTATTTCCAGCAGGTAGGCGGCATTGAATTAAAACCGGTGTCGGTAGAGCTCACTTACGGCGTTGAGCGCATTGCAATGTACCTGCAGGAGGTAGACAATGTCTATAACCTGAAATGGAATAAGGACATAACATACGGCGACGTCCATCATGAGTCGGAGGTTGAGTTCTCGAAATACAATTTTGACGAATCAGACGCAGGCCTGCATTTCCTGCTTTTTGAAAAATTTGAGAAAGAATCACTCGCCCTGCTGAAAAAAGGACTCGTGCTGCCCGCTTATGATTTCTGCCTGAAATGCTCGCACAGCTTCAACATGCTGGATGCGCGCGGGGCGATAAGCGTGACAGAGAGGACCGCGTACATAGCACGGGTGAGAAACCTTGCAAGGAAATGCGCTGAGGGATATTTAAAACTGCGGGAGGAAATGGGTTTCCCGCTGTTAAAGAAAAGTTAAGAGTTAAAAGTTGAAAGTTAAAAACTAATGGACCAATCGAATAAAAACAACTCGTCACTCGCCACTCGCCACTCGTCACTGCTTCTGGAAATCGGAAGCGAAGAGATACCCGCCCGGTTTGTCCCGAGAGGGCTGGCGATATTGAAAGATGCGCTTGTTCAGTTTCTGAATAACGCTTCAATCGAATACGGGACAATCTCTGAATACTGCACTCCAAGAAGGCTGACGATATACATTGAAAATGTTTCGGAGATGCAGAAAGACAGGACAACTGAGACCCTCGGCCCTCCAAAGAAAGTCGCGTTTGACGACAAGGGCAATCCGGCAAAGGCGGCAATCGGCTTTGTCCGATCGCTGAATATCAGTGTTGATAAACTCAGGATAGTTCAGACAGAGCGCGGGGAATATATCGCGGCCACTATTGAGGAAAAAGGCAGGGCGACAAAGGAAGTCCTGAGTGAAGCATTGCCCAAACTCATTTCATCATTACAGCTCCCAAAGACAATGAGGTGGGGTGACGGCTCCCTGAGATTTTTCAGGCCGATCCGATGGATAGCCGCAATGCTTGGAGGCGATGTGGTCCCGTTTGATCTTGACGGGACCAAGAGCGGCGACATTACATACGGCCACAGGTTCCTGTCGCATGAGGCGATCAGGATAAAAGACCCTTCCGAATACCTGTCCCTTCTTTCAAAGGGCGGCGTAACAGCGGACCATGTTGAGAGAAAGAGGGTTATTTCCGAAGGCATAAAAAAGATCGAGTCCGAAAAAAATATCAGGGTGCATGAAGATGAGGAACTGCTGGAGCTTGTGACCTTTCTTGTGGAGCATCCGACCCCGGTCCTTGGAAGCTTTGAAGACAAATATCTTGAGCTGCCCAAAGAGCTTCTCATAACGGTCATGAGGACGCACCAGAAATATTTTTCAACTGAAGACATGCAGGGGCGCATCCTTCCGAATTACATCGTTGTGAGCAACACAAGACCAGAGAACAATGACATCGTAAGGAAAGGCGCCGAGCGCGTGCTCCGCGCAAGGCTTGAGGATGCGAGGTTCTACTTTATTGAAGACAGGGAAAAACCTTTGTGGGATTACATAGAAAAGTTAAAGAAGGTCACCTTCCAGGAAAAACTCGGGACCCTTTACGATAAGGTTGAGAGGGTCAAAACTTTATGCTCTTTCATTTCGGACAGGCTTAATTTCCAGCAGAAAGAAAAACTTCTGCGGGCCGCGATGCTTTCAAAGGCAGACCTCGTCACCGGGATCGTGAGAGAGTTCCCTGAACTGCAAGGCTACATGGGGATGATATATGCTGTTCATTCCGGCGAAGGCAATGAAATAGCGGATGCGATATACGAACACTATCTGCCGAAATCAGCAGGCGGGGCCCTGCCTGCCGGAGAAATGGGAACCATAATCTCTCTTGCGGATAAGGTTGACAACATCGCATCATTTTTTTATCTTGGGCTGGTTCCATCCGGCTCCGAAGACCCTTATGCATTGAGACGTCAGGCAGCGGGGACAATAAATATTTTGCAGAATAAATATTGTCCCCTGACAATTGATATTCTTGTAGACAGGGCGCTTGAAAACCTTCCGGTTTCCCCGGAGAGGAAAGGGGCGTTGTCCGAACAGATATTGCAATTCTTCAGTCAAAGGCTCGAAGGGATTTTGTTGTCGCAGGGCCATAGCTATGACATAGTCAACGCGGCCCTTGCGGTGAAGAACCTGAACATGAAAGATTTAAAATACAGGATCGAAGCCCTCTCGGATTTAAAAAAGGACCCGGCGTTTCCTGCTCTCCTTATGGCGGCAAAGAGGGTCTACAATATTCTTGCCAAGGTCAAACCGGGAGAGGTAAATGAAACTTTATTAAATGAGCCTTCAGAGAAGGACCTGTTCAATACTGCCGGAAGGGTCAGAGATAAAATTGCGGGACAGGACCTTAACAGCCTGTTCGAGTTTGAAAAACCCATCAATACTTTTTTCGACAGCGTGCTTGTCATGGACAAAGACGAGAGGATAAAGAACAACAGGCTCGCCTTACTGCTCTCGGTCAGGAATATTTTCGATTACCTCGCCGATTTTTCAAAAATAGTGGAGTAGAGGCCTGTCCTGCAGCGTCCCACAGATGAACTTATTTCCGAGGCTATATCGTTGCCTGCAGATATCAGCGCGTTAATAGTTAACAAACTGCTTGAGAGCCTGAATCCAACAACAAAAGAGATTGATGAAATATGGGCGGCAGAAGCAGAAAAAAAGAGCTGAAGACATCAGGACAGGCAAAGTTAAAACAATTTCAGGAGAAGAAGTTTTCAAAGAGATACGGGACAAATTCTCAGCATAGAGTTAAATATTCTCCTTCTGGTCCCTTATCGAAAACCCTCGCAGCTCCGGCGAACCTTCACCTTTATATTGGACCATCACATTATGGGTCTCGCCCATGCCCTGCGGGAATATCAGGCCTTTGATCTTTGCCGTTTCAAATTCGTAATCGGGGCTGTCCGCGTAAAGTTCAGTGATGACTTCATCAATGCCTGACGCAATGAGAAAGATCCCCTGCTGGCAGTAGCCGGTGGTTTTCAGGCCGAGTGCTTCGCCCCATTTTTTCAAAGAGGAAAAATTAACGTGCGCAGTTATGTCCTGTTCCCCAACATTCTGATACGGGTTTTCATTGACCTGATGTTTGTGATAGCAGAGCAGGGTGCCTTTTGTCCTCTCTTCACTGTAATATTCTTTCGTGGAGTATCCATAGTCAATCGTCAAGAGAAAGCCATTTGACAACACTGCGCTAACTTCTTTAAGCCAATCTCTGATTTTCAAATTTATCTCGGTCCTGTAGCCCGGCTGAATGTTAATCGAAAACTCTTTGAAATAATCTGTTAGTTTCGGAGAGCTGACTTTATCCCGTATCTCTACAATATTTTCTCCATCAAAATCAATGTAGATTTCATTTAAATCTTCTCCCATCTCAACGAGGTGAACAGGGAAGGCGTCGAGCAGTTCATTGGAAAAGATACAGCCGGTGATTTGTCCATTAAATTCCTTCAACGACTTGACCCATGTTATTAATTCAGGGTCCGTACCTGCGATCTTTTTCTTGTTTTCGTAGGGGCGGGTTTCAAACCCGCCCCTACAATGCGTGGAAAAATGTTTAAAATATTCGCCTATCAATTCCCTCTGCTTTTCCTCGAAATGCGCGTACGGTTCAACGATCACATACCGCAATGCTTTCAGAAAATCATCTTTATCATCCAGTGATGATCTTTGCAGATAATCAAGGATGTCTTTGCAGAGATATCCTGCTCCAGCGCCGATTTCCACCGCGTGAAATACAGACGGCTTGCCCATCACCATCCACATCTCCATGAATTGTTTTGCGATCATCGCCCCGAATATCGGGTGCAGATGCGGGCTGGTGTAAAAGTCGCCTGCCCTTCCTATCGCGGTTTTATTTGATGAATAATATCCAAGACCGGGATAGTAGAGCGCCATGTCCATGAAGGCCTCAAACGTGATAGGGCCTTCCCGCCTGATTCTCTCGATGATCTTTTCTTCAAGGGGATCCATGGTAAAAAGTATAACGTAATTGGAATAAAAGCAGGTAGTGATGGTTACTCGTTTAGGGTTGTTCTTTTTTCAGAAGGGCTTCGAACTCTCCTCTGAACTTCTTCACCATGGTCTCAAGGGACATGGCGGCAGCGTCGCCGAGGGCGCAGATCGTGGAGCCTTTTATGTAGCGGCATAACCGCAGTATCTGATCAATATCGGTTGATGTGCCTTTGCCGGCGACTAACCGGTCTATGAAAAATTTGATCATGTTAGTCCCCTCCCGGCAGGGGGTGCACTGCCCGCATGATTCATGGGCATAAAACTTTGCCGTCTTCTGCGCGACAAAAGGGATGGAGACGTCTTCATCAAGCACGATGATCCCTCCGGTCCCGAATATTGAACCTGCTGATACGAGGGATTCAAAATCCATATCAACATCTATCTCATCAGCCCTGAGGATCGGCGCGGAAAGCCCGCCGGGAATGACCGCCTTCAGGCGTTTGCCGTCTCTGACACCGCCTGCAACTTCATATATCAGTTTTCTCAACTGAGTGCCCAAAGGATATTCGTAGATGCCGGGTTTATTGACATGACCGCATATGCCGAAGAGATTGGTCCCGTAGCTCCTTGGCTTTCCGAAAGCCCTGAAGGCGTCGGGGCCGTTCTCAATAATGAACGGGATGAATGCCAGTGTTGAAACATTGTGTATGACAGTCGGTTCGCAGTAAAGCCCGGCTGTGGCCGGGAAGGGCGGTTTCAACCTCGGCCTTCCGGCTTTTCCCTCTATTGATTCCATAAGAGAAGTTTCTTCACCGCATATATACGAGCCAGCGCCCCTGAAGACGTCTATGCAGAATTGAAAACCGGAGCCGAGTATATTTGTCCCGCTGTAACCGTTGTCCTCGGCCTCTTTGATCGCGCGGACGAGCACCTTTGCTATCCAGTCGTATTCGCCCCGTATGTAGATGAAGCCGTGCAGCGCCCCGATTGCGTAGGCGGCGATGGTCATTCCCTCGATCAAAAGATGCGGATCAAATTCCATGATCTGCCGGTCTTTGAAGGTGCCGGGCTCTCCTTCGTCAGCATTGCAGATGAGGTGTCTTATCTTTGTCCTGTCGGCTGGGAGGAATTTCCACTTCATACCGGCAGGGAAACCCGCGCCGCCCCTGCCCCTGAGCCCTGACTCAGTGACAATTGAAGCAACATTCTCAGGCGGCATTGAAAGGGCTTTTTTAAGCGCCCCGTACCCGCCGTGGGCGGTGTATTTCTTTATTGAATGCAGGTCAACAATTCCGGTTTTTGCTAAAAGAATATTATCCATCAATCCTGCCATTCCATTTTCTTTATGTCTTCAATCATTGCGTCAACTTTCTCAATGCTCATATCTTCGTAGTGGTCCATGTTGATCTGTATTGCAGGCGCATTGCCGCATGAACCGAGACACTCGACGGATGCGATGCTGAACAGGCCGTCCTGCGTTATCTCTCCTTCCTGGACCCCCAGTTTTTCAGAGAGATGCTTCAGGAGCGATTCACCTTTAAGCAGGGAGCACACAACATTTGTGCAGACCTGGATATGATACTTGCCGATACGCTTTAAACTGAGCATGGTGTAAAAACTTGCAGCGCTGAATACGCGCGCCTCAGGGAGGTCCATTATCTTTGCTATCTCCTCCAGATCGTGTTCAGTGATATGGCCGTTCCTTTTCTGTATCATCGACAGCGCGGGAAGGAGGGCGGATTCCTTCTTCGGGAACCTGTGTATTAATTTGATGATGAGTCTTTTAGTTTTGTCTTCCATTTTAATATTAACCACAGAGGGCACAGAGAACGACAATTAATTTAGCCGCAGATTACACAGATTAAAAAGTTTTTAAAAATCTGCGTATATCCGTGCAATCCCTGGCCGGGTTTATTTTTCTCAGTGCGCTCTGTGTCCCTCATTCAGCTTTCTCCAACCTTATCGCGCAGGCCTTGTATTCGGCGGTTGCGGTGACAGGGTCAAAGGCGTCATTCGTCAGCACATTTGAACATGCCTCATGAAAGTGAAAGCTCATAAAGCAGGTGCCCGGCGGGACCCTTTCCGATATCCATGTCTTTACCTTGACCCTTCCCCTGCGCGACACCGCAAGGATATATTCCCCGTCTTTTATATTCAGGTCCCTCGCGTCTTTTTCATTTACCTCGATCAACTCTTCAGGGAATATTTCCATGAATCCCGCAGACCTTCTGGTCTGAGTTGCCGTGTGATAATGCCATAGCCTTCTGCCGGTTGTAAGTACAAACGGGTATTGTTCATCAGGCACCTCTGCCGGAGGCCGCCAGTGCGCGGGCTGGAATGTGGCCTTGCCGCAGGGGAATACGTTATTACAGTAAAGATAACTGGTGCCGGGATGACGGACATCAGTGCACGGCCATTGAATCCCGTTCTGTTCAATCCTCTCATATGTGATACCGGACATGCTTGGGGTCATGCGGCGAACTTCCTCCCAAATTTCTTCCACGAATGAATATCCCATGTCATAGCCCATCCTCTTTGCAAGCTCGCATAAGATCCACCAGTCTTCCTTTGCCTGTCCCGGAGGCCCGACAGCTTTTCTGACCCGCTGAATACGCCTCTCGGTATTCGTGAAGGTGCCGTCTGTTTCAGCATAACAGGCAGCCGGCAGAACAACATGCGCATACTTCGCGGTCTCAATGAAAAAGATGTCCTGCACGATGAGAAGTTCCAGTTTCTCAAGAGCCCTGATCGTGTGCGCCTGGTTCGGTTCGGACATTACAACATTCTCACCGATAAGGTAGAGGGCTTTAATGTCACCGTGTATCATGCCGTCAAACATTGCGGGTATCTTTGTGCCTTCAGTATCATGCAGGGAACCAACATTCCATTCCTTTGCGAATTTTTCACGTATCGCCGGATCAGATACCTTCTGATATCCGGTCAGCACATCCGGCAGCACGCCCATATCACACGCGCCCTGGACATTGTTCTGTCCCCTGAGAGGATTAACGCCGGTGAACTCTTTTCCGATATTGCCGAGGAGCATTTGCAGGTTCGCGCAGGTTTTGACATTATCAGTGCCGCTGGTGTGCTCGGTAATTCCGAGGGTGTAATAAAGCGCGGCCTTCCCTGCGGTACCGAGGACCTTCGCAAACTCTATGATATCGTCAGCCGGGACCCCGCATATTTCAGAGGCGCGTTCGGGGGGATATTCGCTTACTGTCTTTTTAAGCGCTTCAAACCCCCCGGTATGATTTTCAACGAAATCTTTGTCATGCCATTCATTCTTTATGATCTCGTGCATCAGGGAATTCAGGAATGCAATATCAGAGCCTACCTTGTGCTGAAAATGCCTCGTGGCCCAGCGCGTAAGGTCGATCTTTCTGGGGTCCGCGACATAAAGCCGGCCGCCTTTTTTCACGGCCCTCTTCATGCTGTTTGCAATGACCGGATGGGTCTCAGTCGTGTTGGAGCCGATCACGAAGATGACCGGGCTGTTCTCGATCTCGCCGATCGAGTTGGTCATCGCCCCCGCGCCAAGTGTTGCGGCCAGACCGGCCACGGTAGGAGCGTGTCACGTGCGGGCGCAGTGATCGACATTGTTGGTGCCGATTGCCGCGCGCATGAATTTCATCATTATATAATTGTTTTCATTGGTGGACCTTGCGCAGCCGATACCTACGATTGAATCAGCGCCGTGGGTCTTTTTGATCTCCTTGAGTTTATCCGCGATGAAACTGAGTGCCTCATCCCAGCTCACCTCAACAAACTCGCCGTTTCTTTTTATGAGAGGGGACTTCAGGCGTTCGGGTGAATGAACAAAATCATATCCGAACCTCCCCTTTACACATAAGCTGCCCCGGTTCGGCACCGCATCCTCAACGCCTGTGACCTTTATAATTTCATTATTATTGACATGCAGATGCATCTGGCATCCAACGCCGCAATATGGACATGTGGTCCTTACTTCCTTTGTCTCCCAGTATCTTCCTTTTCCAACAGCCTTCTTTTCGATCAAGGCCCCGGTCGGGCAAAGCTGCACGCATTCACCGCAGATGACACATGAGGACTTTCCCATCGGTTTGTCAGTATCACAGACAACTGTCATCTGATTGCTGCGATACCCCATGTCAAGGACTTCATTTACGGCAATATCATTGCATCCGGCAATACAGCGGTAGCACTGGATGCACTTGTTCATGTTTTTGATTATCATCGGGCTCGATGAATCGACCGGGATGTCTTTTGGTAAAACGGGCAAACTGGATTTTTCAATACCGAGATGATAAGCGGCATCCTGAAGCTCGCACTCGCCGCTGGCCTCGCATGAAATGCAGTTGTGCTTGCCGGTGGACAAATACAGCTCGACGATCATCTTTCTTGTCTCGATGACGCGTTCGGTATTTGTGCGCACCATCATTCCGTCCCGCGCTTCAAGGGAGCAGGAGACGCGCAATCCTGGCAGGCCTTCAACTTCAACAACGCATATCCTGCATTTGCCTGCCTGTCTGGTGCGGGGGTGGTAGCAAAGGGTAGGGATGTAAATGCCATTTTCTCTCGCCGCATTCAGCACGGACCTGCCTTCTGCCGTCTGGATGCTTCTTCCGTCAATGGTTAACGTTATGTTTTTCAAATAACATCTCCAACTGGAATAGCGATACGCGTATCAATGAATTTAATTTCCATTAAATCATATGATAGCAAATATTACAGGAAGTAGAAGTCCCTGCCGGAATTGTTATGAAGTGGATGCTAATTTTTTGAAGTACTTGATCGTCTCTTTAAGTCCGTCTTCAAGCTGGATCTTCGGCTGCCATTTCAGTTTCTTTTTAGCAAGTGTAATGTCGGGCTGACGTTGTGTCGGGTCATCATGGGGCAGGGGCTCAAAGACAATTTTGGATTTTGATCTTGTTAGTTTTATGACCTTCTCGGCAAGTTCAAGGATGGTGAATTCTCCTGGGTTGCCGAGATTCACCGGGCCGGTAAAATCATCGGGGGTAGCCATGAACCTGATAAAGGCATCGACCAGATCATCAACGTAACAGAAGCTCCTCGTCTGGTCCCCTTTACCGTAGACAGTGATGGGCTTTCCCTGCAGGGCCTGCATTATGAAATTACTCACGACACGTCCGTCATTTGGATGCATCCTGGGACCGTAAGTATTAAATATCCTCGCGACTTTTATCCTAAGGTTATGCTGGCGGCGATAATCAAAGAACAGTGTCTCCGCGCACCGTTTACCCTCATCGTAACATGAGCGATAGCCGACTGGATTTACATTTCCCCAGTAAGATTCCGGCTGCGGGTGCACCCGAGGATCGCCGTAAACCTCGGAGGTTGACGCCTGAAGGATTTTTGCCCTGACCCGTTTTGCAAGTCCGAGCATATTGATTGCGCCGTGAACGGAAGTCTTAGTTGTCTGTACGGGGTCAAACTGATAATGGATCGGGGAGGCCGGGCAGGCGAGATTATAAATCTCATCAACTTCAACATATAAAGGGAAACAGACATCATGCCGCATGACTTCAAACAAAGGGTCATTAATGAAGCTCATGATATTTGATCGGCGGCCCGTGTAGAAGTTGTCAATGCACAGGACTTCATTCCCTTCTTTCAACAGCCTCTCGCAAAGATGTGAACCTAAAAATCCAGCGCCGCCTGTAACGAGTATCCTTTTCATGTCATCTCCCTTTTTAAAATTATTGTACATGAATTATTATCTTACTACATTTAATTACATTTTTAATAAGTTATCGGTGTCCTCAGATATTTACTGTAACCGCAAAAAATCGGAAAATTAAAATTCAATTTGAAATGCCGTATATTGACGGACAATTATAAAATGGGTAATATAAACGGGTTATGTAGTTGAAATTGGGGAGTCGTCCAACGGCAGGACGGCAGCCTCTGGAGCTGCTTATAGGGGTTCGAATCCTCTCTCCCCAGCCAATATAAAACAAGTAAGAGGTAAGAAGTAGGAAGTCAGAGACAATAAAGAAAGAGATTTTAACACTTCTCACATTCTTACTTCTTATTTCTCACTTCTCACTTTTTCACCGGTCCCATCGTCTAGTGGCCTAGGACGTGGCCCTCTCAAGGCTAAAACACGGGTTCGAGTCCCGTTGGGACCACCAATGATTTCAAAATCATCACTGCCTCTTATTGCTGCTGATGGCTTGCAGTAAATCCCGAAACTCTCCCGGTTCTTGGTCCAGGAAAAATTTCATTCAAAAGTTATATTCATATAATTAGAATAAATTGACACGGCCGGTATTTCATGTTAAAAAAAACTTAATAAAAAGAAGTAACAAAAAATTCTCTTGACACGGTTGATACTCCGTGGTATAAGAATTTTATTAATTCCCGAAAAGCCAAACCCTTTGCGAGAAGGGGACGGAAAGCACCGGGTCTTATGAATAGTCAGATAAGACAGCCGAGCTGCCGAAGAATAAACTTGGGCACGCTTGGCTTTTTGCATTTATGTTATTCATTTTATTGAATGAATAATTGCATCAAAAATTGTCTCATTCTAATTAAGCGTAAATAATTTCTGCTTTCCAGTAGTGGAAAGCAGAAACAGACTTTAATAACCGCATTGGTTACAAAAAACAATATGTAACTGAAAAGGCGGAGCAGTGCCTGATATATATTTTAAAACCATTCGGGAAAACAATTGATGATCTTATTTAATATGTAAGTATACAGGAATAAAAAACTTCCATGCATGGCATGGGAGTTAATAATAACTAATAAAAAAATGCGAGGTCGGGAAACCAAACACTTAGGGGCTCTTTTTGTTTAATAGCGCGGGTAAGATAAAAATACAAAAAAACGCCCCTGCGTAGCAAGGGCGTAAGCCAGTAAATGATGAGGTCGGGAAACCAAACACTTAGAGGCTTGTTTTTATTTAAGCATGTTCATATGGAGATGTCAATATTCCTTAAAATATTCAGGAGTCTTAGATGAAACGCAATAAAACATCTTTGTTATTGCCAAGCGTCGCTGCCGGATATTTCAACATACTCTTGATCCTTCTCTGCACTTTTTCATGCAGCAGCGTAGACACAATCAAACCGGGCACGGACTCTATTAACAATATGAAGGCCGCCTCCGAGAGTGAGAAAAGAAATACATTGATCCTGGAGCGGGCGATCAACGCATCCCGTCAGGAAGATTATATTCTTGGACCTGAAGACCTCGTTGAAATCGATGTTTTTGAGGTGGATGAATTAAAACGGTCTGCCAGGATCAGTTCAACCGGCTTTATCAATTTGCCCCTTATCGGCAAGATAAACGCATCGGGTCTCTCTCTGTCTGAGCTTGAAACAGAGATCAGTAAAAGACTTCAGCAGTATCTTCAGGACCCGATAGTGAGCGTATTTATAAGGGAATACAGGAGCCAGAGGATAACGGTTTTGGGCGCGGTAAAGAATCCGCAGGTACACAACGTGACCCGCCAGAAATTTTTACTTGATATGCTGTCTTATTCAGGCGGGCTTGCCGATGATGCCGGAGATTTATGTTATGTGCAGAGGGGAGGCGGCACCGTCATCATAAGCCTGGATGAGCTATTGATTAAAGGCAACACAAAGCTGAACATACCGGTTTTTGCCGAGGACGTCATTCATGTCCCGAAAGGCGGGATCGTATTTGTAGATGGAGCGGTCATAAGCCCCGGCTCATTTGTTATAAAGGGAACGGTCACATTGACGCAGGCAATTGCGATGGCCAAAGGTCTAAAGTACGAAGCATTGACAGGCCAGCTTAGAATCTATAGAAATTCCGGGACGGATGCAATGGAAACCATAGATGTGGATTATGATGCGATCCTGGCGAATAAAGGCGCTGATTTCATTTTAAAAGACAAGGATGTCGTGATTGTGCCTCAAAGCGATGCCAAGGCATTCCTGAATGGTTTTGTTAAAACAGTCAGGGGCATGGTAACTTTCGGCGGCGCCTCTGTCGGGGCGGGACTGTAGCGGAGGTGAGCTTGAATACTAAAAAATTTTCCAAGGAGAAGCAGTATGAGTAAATTAGATAGCAGTATTGAGAAGGCTTCCAGGCTGCGCTCTGATGCCGTGCAGGTAATAAGAAAAGAGCCTTTACCAGCATCAGCATTTAAAATTCACTCAGAAGATGAAGAAGATCAATCCCATTTAAGAGACTATTTTAATATACTGCTGAAAAGAAAATGGATTGTGATGGCCTTCTTTATACCGGTCGTTGTAATTGCCGCGCTTGTATCATTCTTTTCGAAACCTTTATATAAATCATCAGCGACCATCCAGATCAAGGCGGAAAGCTCGAACCTGCTCACCTTTAAAGACATTTACGGCAAGGTGCCTGACCTGGAATATTATGAAACTCAATACAACATACTGAAGAGCCATGCCCTCGCGCAAAGGGTAGTGACAAGAATGGGGGAAGAGATAGAAAGGGAGGTCGAGCTTGCATCCGGAAATATCATTGATTCAGCATTGCAGCAGATAACAGGCGAGGGTGGGGACAATCTGAAATGGGCCGACGCCGGGGCCAGGGACAGGGCATTAACGAATTACCTTGTCAGTAAAATAGAGGTGGACCCTATAAAGAAATCCCAGCTTGTGAATGTCAATTTCATATCATACGATCCGGTGCTGGGCGCCAATCTCGCCAATACAATGGCCGATGAATACATAAAGTTCACACTGGACAGTAAACTTGAGCCTACCCGGCAGGCAAAAAACAGGCTCGAACAAGAAGTTGAAGATATGAAAGTAAAGCTCGATAAATCTGAAGAGCAGCTCAACGAATACGTTAGAAGAAACCGGATTTTCTTTTTCAATAAAGAACAGAACTACGAGAATATCCTGACACAGAAACTCTCAACACTTTCCAAAGAGCTTAATCAGGCGACAACCGAGAGGATTTCCAGGGAAGCTCTTTATCAGGAAGTCGAAAAATCCGGGACCGATTACAGTTTTATCCTCCAGAACTCTCTCATACAATCTCTTACGATGGATTATATAAAGCAGGAATCGGAATACGTTAATCTTTTAAAGATACACAAACCCGATTACCCGAAGATGCTCCGTCTCAAAGAGCAGATAGAAAAAATAAAGAGCAGCATCGAGGCGGAGGAACAGAAGCTTATCAACACTCTGGATTCTGATTATAAGATAGCAGTAAAGAAGGAAGGATATCTGGCGTCCGCAATAGAAGCGCTTCATAAGGACGTTAATACTTTCCAGGAAAAGATGGGACAGTTGCAGATATTAACGAGAGAAGTCGATACGAACAGAGATCTTCATAACTCTCTTTTACAAAGACTCAAGGAAGTAGGCATAAGCACAGCGCTCACTGAAAGCAATGTGCAGGTCCTTGACAGGGCGGAAATTCCCAAGGCCCCTTTCAAACCCAATAAAGCCTTTAACATGGCTTTGGCGCTGATGTTCGGATTGTCCGGCGGAGTTTTGCTCGCCTTCTTTGTCGAATATTTTGACCGCACCATAAGGACACCTGACGATGTTGAAAAAAACTCCCCGGTCCGGGTAATAGGTATGGTGCCGATCTCCGGCCAAAAGACTGCAAAGCTTGTCTATGCTAACTCAAATAACAATGAGGCCTTTACAGAGGCTTTCAGGTCTCTAAGCACTTTTATCCAGTTTACAAATGTCTCCAGTCCGCCAAAGCAAATCCTTGTCACGAGCCCATTGCAGGGAGAAGGTAAAACCATTTTGGCAGTTAATGCCGCAATGAGCCTTGCAAATTTCCTCGGGAGGGGAGTTGTTATTGATGCCGACTTCAGGAGACCCAAGATCCACACCTTTTTTGATTTTGATAATTCCAAGGGGCTTTCATCATTTCTCACGGGGGACACGGAGCTTGAGGGATTGGCAAGAAAATCTACCCGTCCCGGACTCGATGTCATAACCAGCGGTCCGATGCCGCCAAATCCTTCCGAGCTTTTAAACTCTCTTCGCATGAGAGAGCTTGTTGAAGCGCTCTCCTCAAGCTATGACTACGTGATAATAGACTCCGCGCCGGTGCTGGGAATATCCGACAGCCTGATCCTTTCCGCCCTGGTCGAATCCGTAATATTGGTAGTTAAATCCAGCAACACGCCTGCTGATGCATTGACCCAGACATATAAGCTTTTGAACAACGTAAATGCAACGATACTCGGTGTTGTAGTAAACGGCGTTAATCCCAAGACGAAATACGGATACGCATATTATCAAAGCCCTTATGGAGACGCAGCAAAGCGCGCCGGTAAATCTGTCGGAAAACAAACATGAATATAAAAAGTCTGCCCCAATAATATCTGTGATAATACCACTGTCAAAAAACATCACGCAGAAGGGCTTATGAAAAATTATTTTTGCAAGCTTGCAGTCTCCTGCGCCCGCAAAACAGCATCCCTGATAAAGGATGCTTCAGAAAGACATGAAGTAACCCGCCAATTCGTAAGCTGTGTTTAAGAAACTTTTCTTGAACACAGATTAGTCAGAAAACATTTTGAGATATTTCGCAAGCTGAAATCAGCCCCGCAGGCTGAGCAAGGGGGATTACAATGGAAAACCATGGGAAATTTATTGGCCTTATCGGCCTTGGTTACTGGGGGAAAAATATCCTCCGTAATCTCTGCGAAATAGGGGCCCTTCACACAGCATGTGACTCCGAGCCGCTGATACTTTCAGAACGGCAGGAAAGGTTCCGGGATATAAACTTTACAACGTCCCTTGACGATGTTTTAAATGAGCCTGACATAAAGGCCGTCGCAATCGCCACTCCTGCCGCGACTCACTATGATCTTGTCAAACAAGCGCTGCTGAAAGGAAAGGATGTCTTTGTTGAAAAACCGCTTGCTTTGAGCGTCAACGAAGGTGAAGACCTTGTGGCGTTAGCCAAAAAAGAAAACAGGGTCTTGATGGTCGGGCATATACTGCAATATCATCCGGCGGTCAAAAAACTAAAAGAACTTATAGACTCCGGCGAACTCGGCAAGATCCAGTATATTTATTCGAACCGCCTTAATATCGGCAAGCTCAGGACTGAGGAAAACATACTCTGGAGTTTCGCGCCCCATGATATTTCGGTGATCCTTATGCTTCTCGGCGAGGAACCGGTAAAGGTGTCCGCCTTTGGAGGGGACTATCTGAATAGCGGAGTTTATGACACTACACTCACGACTCTGGAGTTTAAAAATGAGATCAAGAGCCATATCTTTGTCAGCTGGCTTCATCCGTATAAAGAGCAGAGGCTGATCTTTGTCGGTTCAAAGGCAATGGCGGTCTTTGACGACGTGAGCGAAGAAAAACTGTTTGTCTATCCCCATAAGATAGAGTGGAAGAACGGCAAGATCCCGGTTGCTCATAAGGCTGACTATGATGTTGTGCCGGTAGAAAAAGGCGAACCCTTAAAGCAGGAGTTAGAGCATTTCGCGGATTGTGTACTTTGGAGGAAGAGGCCGGTAACAGACGGCGTTGAGGGCCTGAAGGTATTAAAAATTCTTGATGCGGCACAGAAGGGGCTTACAAGAGGAAAAGATGCAAAAACTGAATCCAGGACCCGGAATTATCACCTGCATGAAAGCGCCTATATCGACGCTGACACCAGTATAGACGAGGGGACCAGGATATGGCATTTCTCGCATGTGCTGAAAGGGTCCCGAATAGGGAAGAACTGCATCATCGGGCAGAATGTCACCGTGGGGCCTGACGCGGTAATCGGCGACAGGTGCAAGATTCAGAACAATGTGTCGGTATATAAAGGCGTAATACTTGAAGACGAAGTTTTTTGCGGTCCCTCATGCGTATTCACAAACGTTTATAACCCCCGGGCCTTCATTGAGAGAAAGCACGAGTTCAGGCAGACGCTTGTTAAAAAAGGCGCGACCCTCGGGGCCAATTCAACTATCGTGTGCGGGGTGAAGATCGGAGAATACTCCATGATAGGCGCGGGCGCAGTCGTAAAGACCGACGTGCCGGACCACGCCATTGTAGCAGGCGTCCCTGCCAGGCAGATTGGATGGACGTGCAGGTGCGGCACGACTTTAAGATTCAATGATAAACAAGGCATCTGTGCTGACTGTGATAATGAGTACATGCTGGACAATGATCATCTCATAACAATCAAAGAAAGGGTGCTAAGCAAATGAAACAGATACCAATGCTTGATCTAAAGGGCGAATACGAATATATGAAGGCTGATATAGATTCAGCCATTAAACGGTGCCTTGAACACCAGAAGTGGGTCCTCGGCCCTGAGGTAAAGGAACTGGAGGAGACGATAGCTGGCTACGTGAATGTGAAACACTGTGTAGGGATATCTTCCGGGACCGATGCCCTGGTCCTTTCACTCAGGGCGCTTGCGATAAAAATAAAAGGCAAAGAGTATTGGGACAGGAATGATCTGATAATAACAACACCCTTTACTTTTACGGCTACAGGAGACGCGATACTCCGCGCCGGGGCGACTCCTGTATTTGTCGATATCGACCCTGTCACATACAACATCGATACAGACAGGATACTTGAATGTGTCTCATCATCAAAGGGAGAAAATTTTGTAGGCATATTGCCGGTGCATCTTTACGGCCGGGGCTGCGACATGGACAGGTTAATGGATATCGCAAGAGAATATGATCTCTTTGTCGTGGAAGACGTGGCACAGGCCTTCGGCGGAAGCCATGAGGGCAGGAAACTCGGCTCCATCGGCGCTGCGGGAATTTTCAGTTTTTTCCCTTCAAAAAATCTCGGCGGGTTTGGCGACGGAGGGATGGTTTCTACAAACGATGATGAGATAGCGGGACTGGTCCGCATGTTGTTGAAGCATGGCGGAAAAGACAAATACAACGTTGATTATGTCGGCTACAACGCGAGACTCGACACGCTTCAGGCAGCCGTGCTCCTGTCAAAGATCAAATACCTGGACGAGTTCAACAGGCGCCGGAGAAACATCGCGGAGATATATACCAGCTCTCTCACAGGCCTTGCAGGATTAATCTTACCGGGCAATAAAGCAGGGCATGTTTACCATCAATACACAGTGCGTGCATCGAGGCGTATGGAACTACAGGCATATCTCAAGGGAATGGGCATATCCACGATGATATATTATCCGTTCCCGCTGCACAGGATGAAGGTGTTTGAAGGCAGAATGAATATCCCGGGAGCATTGACCAATGCTGAAAGGGCGGCTGAAGAGGTGTTCTCACTCCCGATAGGGCCTTTGCAGAAAGATGAAGACACAAAATATGTGATTGATGCGATCAAACGGTTTGTAGAGATCAACCAGGAAAACCACAATATAGTCTCAGTTTATTAATTTACCGGAAATGGTTTCCTGCTGGGCAGGAATGACACCAGCCGGTCACTCCCATAAAAACGGGAATAAGGAAGGCAGGGCAGGCATGAAGAGTATTGCAAGCAATACACTCCAGTTCTTAAGAGACTTCATCATCAGCAACAGGCGCGTCATTGTCATCATCGTTCATCTTGCACAAGCCGCACTGGCAAATTACCTGGCATTTTTTATCAGGTTCGATACAGTCATCCCGCATGAGTATTTCAATATGCTGGTGTATTATCTCCCCGCCCTGTTGGCGATACGCCTTGTTTTTTATATTCAGGCGGGCCTCTATAAAGACATCTGGAAGTATTCAAGCATACGCGACATGGTCAAGATCATAAAATCCGTGACCGTCGGGAGCCTCTTGTTCTATATTGCAATCAGGTATTTGATCGGCAATACATCATATCCTCAGTCCATATATATACTTGACGGGTTGCTGCTCATAATTATTTCAAGCGGCAGCCGGCTTTTCATACGGGTATTCAAGGAATATCTGCACTCCCAGCATCTGGGAAAAAGAATACTTATCGTCGGCGCGGGAGATGCCGGAGTGAAAATTTTCAGGGATATAAAAAATAATCCTAAATCATACTATGAGCCCATAGGTTTTATTGATGACGATCCTTACAAGAAAGGGCTCGTGATTCACGGTGTCCCGATCTTCGGCCCGATCAGCATGATCCCCTATATTATTGAGACAAACAAGCCGGATGAAATTTTAATCACTATTTCCTCAAACAATAACGACAACATCAGGAAGATATATGAATTATGCAAGTCATACAACGTCCTGATCAAAAAGCTGCCGGGTATAAACGATATACTCGAAGGCAATATCGCCATGGCTGTAAAACTCGGGCAGCAGCTGGTCGAAGCCAATATAGTAACGGAAGATAAAGTGCAGCAGGCCCTTGAACTGCAAAAAAAGGAAGGCGGAAGGCTTGGCTCAAAGCTTATTAAACTCGGTCATATTTCTGAAGAGAACCTTGTGTCGTTCCTCAATAAGCATCTCGGCATTTCACATATAAAACCGATCTCGCTCGAAGACCTCCTGCAGAGAGAACCGGTAAGACATGATATTGAATCCGTGAGGAACTTCATCAAAGGCAAATCCGTGCTGGTGACCGGCGCGGGAGGCTCTATCGGGTCGGAGCTTTGCAGGCAGATAACAAAGTATCATCCGGCAAGCCTTGTCCTGATGGACAGATACGAAAACACCCTGTTCAGTATTGACCATGAGTTGAGGTGTAATGATGGAAACGGCAACGGGAAATCCCAGTGCAATATTGTGGCGGCAATCGGAGATATTGTTGACCCGGTGACACTGGAATATATATTTTCAAAGCATAAACCACAGATCGTTTTCCACGCGGCCGCCCACAAGCATGTGCCGCTTATGGAATATAATCCGATTGAGGCTGTAAAGAACAATATACTTGGCACCAGGAACCTCCTTGATGCCGCATCGAGACATTACGCGGAGAGTTTCGTGATGATATCAACGGACAAGGCCATAAACCCAACCAGCATTATGGGGGCCACAAAACGCGTGGCCGAGTTATTGACCCTGAACAAAAAATCCGCTTCAGGCACGAAATTTACCACTGTCAGGTTCGGAAATGTCCTCGGAAGCAACGGAAGCGTGGTCCCTATCTTCAAGGAACAGCTAAAGAAAGGCGGCCCGATAACCGTGACACATCCCGATATGAAGAGGTTTTTTATGCTCATCCCTGAAGCAGTCCAGCTTGTTCTGCTGGCAGCTTCATCAGGAAACGGCGGTGAGATATTTGTACTTGATATGGGACACCAGATTAAGATAAACGACCTTGCTGAAAGCATCATAAGACTTTCAGGTTTTATTCCTCACAAGGAGATCAAGATAATGTACACCGGTCTGAGGCCCGGTGAAAAGCTGTATGAAGAACTTTTTGACGTATCTGAAAAAATAATTCCCACTTTCCATAAAAAACTCAGGATAGCCGTACCCGGTCCCCTGCCCATTGAAAACCTCAATGAATATATTTCAGAATTTGAGGGCATTGTTTCCAATTATGCTGTTGACAGCATAATTCCCGCCATCCAAAAAGTTGTGCCGAATTATGGCAATGGCAACATGTCATATGCCGAGCATCATATAGGGGTGTAATTACTACACCGTCTTGATATTCGTTGTTTGCAGCAGTTCTTGTTCGTGAAAGCATAAGCACACTCTTGTCATAAAAAGGGGGAGTGAAATGTACTGGATAGTAATAATAATTGCTTTTGTCGTTGGAGGCTTCATTGGGATTGCAGTCATGTCCGCCCTGTTCGTTTCAAGAAGGGAGGAAGACAAGATGAACGGCGGTCCAGCGTCTTTTGCAAGGAAGGAAATGCAAGAGAAGATCAGGGAGAATATTATTTAAGATGCATGTGTTCTTACAAAAGGAGGGAATATGAAAGCCGTAATACTCGCTGGAGGCTTTGGCACGCGCCTAACTGAAGAAACCGTTATGAGACCCAAGCCAATGGTAGAGATCGGCGGTAAACCGATCCTCTGGCACATTATGAAAATCTATTCCGCATACGGTATCAATGACTTCATTATCTGCTGCGGTTATAAAGGATACATGATCAAGGAATACTTTTCGAAATATTTTATTTACACATCCGATGTCACCTTTGATCTGAAGAACAACAATATAAGCGTCCACAAGAACGGCGTGGAGCCCTGGAAAGTCACGTTGGTAGATACCGGTGAAAATACAATGACCGGCGGAAGGCTCAAAAGGGTCAGGGACTATATCGGCGGGGAGACCTTCTGCTTTACCTATGGAGACGGCGTGAGTGACGTCAATATTGAAAAGTTGATCGATTTCCACAAATCCCGGAAGACGTCGGCCACTCTGACGGCGGTCCAGCCGCCGGGAAGATTCGGCATCATAAACATCAATGAGGACCAGGACAAGATAATAAGCTTTAAAGAAAAACCCGCAGGTGACGGCACATGGATAAATGCCGGGTTCTTTGTGCTTGAACCCGAGGTGTTTGATTATATATCCGGCGACTCGACCGTGTGGGAGCAGGAACCGATGCAGAGTCTCGCGCGTAAAGGGACATTATCCGCATTTAAATATTCCGGCTTCTGGCACGCGATGGACACCCTGCGGGACAGGAACGTCCTTGAAGAACTATGGAACTCGGGGAAAGCGCCCTGGAAGGTCTGGTAGCAGAATGATAACTTCTGATTTTCTTGTTGTCGGGGGCGGGATAATAGGGATCAATATTGCGAGAGAGTTGAAAAGGCAGTTTTCAGATTCGAAAATTGTCCTTATTGAAAAAGAGCAGGAATGCGGGCTGCACGCAAGCGGGCGAAACAGCGGCGTGCTTCACGCGGGCTTTTATTACTCTCCTGACAGCCTCAAGGCAAAATTCACAAGGCTCGGCAATAAGATGATGACGCAATACTGTGAATCAAGGAACCTCAGTATAAATAAAAACGGCAAACTCGTTGTTGCAAAGGGTCCCGAAGACCTCCCATTTCTCGACAAGCTGTTGAAAAGGGGCAGAGACAACGGCGTGCAATTAGAGGACATTACAGAGGATGAAGCTGTGAGAATAGAGCCGAGGGTGAAGACCTTCGGGAGGGCCATCTTTTCACCTTCAACATCGACCGTTGACCCGAACGCGGTCATGCGTGCGATGAAACTTGACGCAATAAAAGAAGGAGTGGAGGTCCATTCCGGCGTCTGTTTCACAAAGAAAAAGGGCAGGGACATTGTGACATCCGCCGGCATATTCCAGACAGGTTACCTGGTAAACTGCGCCGGTCTTTACGCTGATGAAATCGCCATGGAATTCGGCTTCTCGGAAAGATACCGCATCCTTCCGTTTAAAGGGCTGTACTTATATTCCGGGGAGCCGGCAGGTTCGCTGCGCACAAATATTTATCCGGTCCCGGACCTGCGGAACCCGTTTTTAGGGGTCCATTTCACTGCTACGGTTGACGGGAAAATTAAAATAGGCCCTACGGCCATACCCGCGTTCTGGCGTGAGCAATACAGTTTTTTTAAGAATTTCAACTTTTCAGAGTTCCTTGAGATCCTGGGGAGGGAAGCGGGACTTTTTATATTTTCCGGTTTTGATTTCAGGATACTCGCGTTTGAGGAAGTAAAAAAGTATTCGCGCAAGCGCATGGTGGCGCTGGCTGCACAGCTTGTAAAAGAAATCAAAACGGAAAACTACAGGAGCTGGGGCAAGCCCGGCATACGCGCGCAGTTATTGGACATAAAAAGGAAAAAACTTGAAATGGATTTTGTCATCGAGGGTGATGACAGGTCCATGCACGTATTAAATGCCGTGTCCCCCGCGTTCACCTGCTCCATCCCGTTTTCGCAATACGTCTGCGGGGAAATACAGTCACGGTTGAATTGAATGTTATCAATGGCTGAAATGAAAGCCTGTTACAGAATTTCTATAATCGACATGATTTTTAAATTTATGTTTAATGCCATTCAAGATATTTTCTTGACCCTATGCTCTTTGCTCCATGCCCCTGGTTTTTTTCAAGAGGTGTCGTATAGAAATTCTTCCACAGCCTTCCATTTCAGCGGCCATTGGAACGTGGTCATGAATAATGCTGCTTAAAGGAGAAGAAATGAAGATATTGATTACCGGAAACATGGGTTACATCGGGCCGTGCGTAGTGCAGCGGTTGAGGGCTTCTTGTCCCGGCGCTGTATTGGCGGGACTGGACACGGGATATTTTGCGAGCTGCCTGACAAACGCGGAAATACTCCCCGAGTGCAGGGTTGATATGCAGTATTTCGCGGACGTGCGAAAACTTCAAATGGACATACTTAAAGACGTGGACGCAATAGTGCACCTCGCGGCAATATCAAACGACCCGATGGGCAATACTTTTGAAAAGGTGACCCATGACATCAATTATCTTGCAAGCATCAGCCTTGCAGAGAAAGCGAAAGAAGCCGGGGTAAAAAGTTTTGTGTACGCGTCAAGCTGCAGCATGTACGGCGCAGCGGATGACGGGCCGCGCACCGAAAGGTCTGCGCTTAATCCGCTTACCGCGTACGCGAGATCAAAGGTCGCAACTGAAAGGGACCTTGAAAATCTGGCGGACAATAAATTTAAAGTAACTTCACTAAGGTTCTCCACAGCGTGCGGCTTTAGCGAGCGGTTAAGGCTGGACCTGGTGCTGAATGACTTTGTCGCGTGCGCAGTCTCTACAAAGAAGATCACCATCTTAAGCGACGGAACGCCGTGGAGGCCGCTAATAAATATAAAGGACATGGCAAAGGCGATAGACTGGGCGGTAAGCAGGGACCCGCGCAACGGCGGAGACTTTCTTGCCGTCAATGTCGGCAGCGATGAATGGAACTTTCAGGTCAAGGAACTTGCGGAGGCTGTTGCGGCTGTAATTCCGGGTGTGGATGTTTCAATTAACAAGGATGCGCAGCCGGACAAGCGTTCTTACAGGGTGAACTTTGAACTGTTCAGAAAACTGGCCCCGGACCATCAGCCCGTAGTTGATATAAAGACAACGGTCAGGGAATTAAAAGAGGGCCTTGAGGCAATGCACTTCAGTAACGGTAATTTCCGCAACTCGAACTTTATGAGACTGAAGGCGCTCAATCACTTAAGAGAGCGGGGGTTATTGACGGAGGACCTTGAATGGGCAACGAACGGGTGAAAGAGATAATCATGGATTTTTCAAAATCCGGCGCACTCAAGAAGAAGTTTCATGAGATCATCCCCGGCGGTGCGCATACTTATGCCAAAGGGGACGATCAGTTCCCGGAATTCGCGCTGCCGTACATTGTCAGAGGCGAGGGCTGTCATGTGTGGGACGCGGACGGAAATGAATTTATAGAATACGGCATGGGGCTCCGCGCCGTCACGCTGGGACACGCGTACAAGACGGTTGTAGATGCCGCGTGCCGGCAGATGCTGCTTGGCAGTAATTTTAACAGGCCGTCGGTGATCGAGCTTGAGTGCGCGGAGGAATTGTTAAGCCTGATCGAAGGGGCCGAGATGGTGAAGTTCGGCAAGAACGGATCGGACGTCACAAGCGCGGCGATAAAACTTTCGCGGGCCTATACGGGCAGGGATATTGCCGCGATCTGCGGGGACCATCCTTTTTTCTCCGCAGACGACTGGTTTATCGGGACCACGCCGATGTCTTCAGGTATTCCAAAGGCCGTACAGGACTTGACGGTCAAGTTTAAATATAACGACATCGAAAGCGTTAAAACACTTTTTCAGCAGCATCACGGCAAGATCGCCTGTTTAATTATGGAGCCTGAAAAGGACAAGGAACCGGTAAATAATTTCCTTCATGAAGTGCAGAAGATCTGCAGAGAGAACGGGACCGTTTTTGTTCTGGATGAAATGATCACAGGGTTCCGCTGGAACAACGGAGGGGGACAGGGCTATTACAATATAACCCCGGACCTGTCAGCCTTTGGCAAAGCCATGGGCAACGGCTTTTCCGTGTCGGCATTGGCAGGCAAGAGAGAGTTGATGCAGTTAGGCGGGCTTAGCCATAACAGGGAACGTGTCTTCCTGCTTTCTTTAACGCATGGCGCGGAGACCCATTCTCTGGCAGCCGCCCTTGAGACAATGAGGATATATATACGGGAACCGGTCGTAGATTTCCTCTGGCTTCAGGGTGAGAGGCTCTCGAAAGGGATCAACAGGGCCATTGATGAACACAGGCTTAACGGTTTTTTCGAGATCATTGGAAAACCCTGCTGTCTTGTATATGCAACGCGTGATAAAGATATGAAGCCTTCTCAGGCCTTCAGGACATTGCTCCTGCACGAAACAATGAAACGCGGCATCATGGCCACCAGTCTTGTCGTCAGCTACTCTCACACCGATGCCGATATTGACAGGACAATAGATGCCTTTTACGAAGTTTTATACATCTACCGCAAGGCGCTGGATGAAGGCATAGATAAATATTTCACGGGAAGGCCTGTAAAACCGGTGTGGCGCAGGCACAATTAGCGGTGGTCTATAACTTCTGCCATTTCATTGAAGTCAGTGAATCCGAAATGCCGACCAACAAAAAGGAGTCCACTATGAACAATAACTACTCATGCCGGTTTTGCGGCAACGAGCTGAGATATACCTTTGTAGATTTGGGCATGTCGCCGCTTGCCAATTCATATCTGAGGCCGGAACAGCTTCAGCAGGCAGAGGCTTTTTATCCCCTGCACACATATGTCTGCGAGAAATGCTGTCTGGTCCAATTGCCGGAGATGCAGTCACCGGAAAATATCTTCAGTGATTATGCTTACTTCTCTTCTTATTCGGAATCATGGCTGAGACACGCAAAGGACTATACAGATCTGATGATAGACAAATTCGGATTTGACGGTGAAAGCCGTGTCATTGAGATCGCCAGCAATGACGGGTATCTGCTTCAATACTTCAAACAACGCGGAGTGCCGGTGTTAGGGATAGAGCCCGCTAAGAACGTCGCAAAAGCGGCGCAGGATGCCGGGATACCGACCCTTGTAAAATTCTTTGGCACGCAGACGGCCGCGGAATTGGCGGCAGAGGGCAAATACGCGGACCTCCTGATAGGCAATAATGTATTGGCGCATGTGCCGGGCCTCAATGATTTTGTCAAAGGCATGAAGATCATCCTGAAGCCGCGCGGGACCATCACGATGGAGTTCCCGCATTTAATGCGGCTGATGGAAGAGAACCAGTTTGATACTATCTACCATGAACATTATTCATACTTTTCTTTAATAGCAGTAAATAAAATATTCGCGGCGCACGGTCTGAAAATATTCGACGTGAAAGAACTGCCGACCCACGGCGGCTCCCTGAGGATATTTGCCTGTCACAAAGGGGATGATTCACGGCCTGAAGACCAAAGCGTAAGCGATCTCATCAGCAAGGAAGATGATTACGGTTTGACCGTGCTGGAACACTACCTGTCGTTCGGCGAAAAAGTAAAGGCGACCAAGAGAAATATCCTGAATTTCATGATCAATGATAAAAGCCGGGGAAAATCTTTTGCGGGTTACGGCGCGCCCGCAAAGGGCAACACACTTCTGAATTATTGCGGCATCAGGTCTGACTTCATAGACTTTACAGTTGACCGGAGTCCGCACAAGCAGGGGCATTTCCTGCCTGGCGTCCACATCCCGATCTGCGGGCCTGAGAAGATAAATGAAATAAGGCCGGATTACCTGGTCATCCTCCCGTGGAACCTGAAAGACGAGATCATGAAGCAGATGTCCCACATTCGCGAATGGGGCGGACAGTTCGTGGTGCTGATCCCTGAAGTAGAGGTTTTTTAGCAGAATGATCTTCACGGAAACAAAATTAAAGGGTGCCTTTATCATTGAGCCGGAAAGGTTAAATGATGAACGTGGTTTTTTCGCAAGGACCTGGTGCAGGCGGGAATTTGAGGCACAGGGTTTAACCCCCGATCTTGTGCAGTGCAGTGTATCTTTCAACAATAAAAAATGGACCTTGAGAGGTATGCATTATCAGGCTGTGCCGCGCGGAGAGGCCAGGCTGATAAGATGCACCCACGGCGCTGTTTGTGATGTAATCATTGACCTCCGGCAAGAGTCTGAGACATATAAGAAATGGTTTTCCGTAGATCTGACAGCCGCAAACAGGAAAATGCTTTATGTCCCTAAAGGTTTTGCCCACGGCTTTCTCACACTTGAAGACGACAGCGAAGTTTTATATCAGATGTCGGAATATTACTGTCCCGAATCTGCAAGGGGAGTGAGATGGGATGACCCGGCGTTTTCCATCCAGTGGCCCTTTGATGTGAGGGTAATATCGGACAGGGACCGGGCTTATCCGGATTTTTGTTCTTTAGCTTTAATATGCTGATCAACCCGGACGCAACAGCGCATGAAATGAAGGAGCTTATATACAGGCTGTATCCCGTTTGCCGGAGTATCACCGGTGACGGCTTCAGGGAAACGCTCAGAATTCTTCGGGAGTACATCCCCGTCGAAGTCCATGAGGTCCCCACAGGCACAGAGGTGTTTGACTGGACAGTGCCAAAAGAATGGAACATAAAAGACGCGTACGTCAAGAATTCAAAGGGCGAGAGGATAATTGATTTCCGGGAATCCAATCTGCATGTCATGGGTTACAGTGTGCCGGTATGTTCGAAGATGCCGCTGTCTGAATTAAGGCAGCACCTGCACACTTTGCCGGAACATCCTGAATGGATACCTTACAGGACTTCGTACTACAAAGAGGACTGGGGCTTTTGCATGAGTCACAGAAAATTCCAGGAGCTTCAGGAAGACACCTATGAAGTTCTCATTGACTCCACACTTGAGGAAGGTCATCTGACTTACGGAGAATGTTATATCAAGGGACAGACATCAAAGGAGGTCCTGCTGTCATGCCATTCATGTCATCCCTCTCTATGCAACGACAACCTGTCCGGGGTGGCGCTTACAACAGTGTTGGGCAAACACCTGAGCGCGCTTTTCTTGCGTTACTCTTATCGCCTCCTTTTCATCCCCGGCACAATCGGCTCCATTACATGGCTGTCAAGAAACGAGCAGCGCATACCAAATATCAGACACGGACTGGTTGTCACATGCGCAGGTGATCCCGGCAAAGTCACGTACAAAAGAAGCCGCACCGGCAATGCTGAAATAGATAAAGCCGCAGAACATGTGCTTAAGCACTCAGGAGACCCTTACGAGATAATGGACTTCACTCCTTATGGTTATGATGAAAGACAGTACTGCTCTCCGGGCTTCAGCCTTCCTGTCGGCTGCCTGCAGAGGACGCCGCACGGTCAATATCCTGAATACCACACGTCGGCTGATAATTGTGATTTTGTGCGTCCAGTATATCTGGCGGACACACTTTCAAAATATCTGTCGGTGCTCAGCATTCTTGAAGACAACCGGATGTACCTTAATACCAATCCAAAGTGCGAACCGCAACTGGGCAAGAGAGGACTTTATTCTGCAACAGGCGGACAAAATCATAACGCTGTTGATCAGATGGCGATGTTGTGGACGCTGAACCTTTCAGACGGGCGGCATACGCTTCTGGATATCGCGGAGAGGTCGGGAATGGAATTCGATATAATCAGAAACGCATCGCTTGCCCTTCTGAAAAATAATCTGCTTAAAGAAATCTGATCAGTGACGAGTAACGCGTAACGGGAGCAGAAAGGATTTTTGAATATGAACCATTATTTACAAAACGGAAATAATCACCGTAAGGTCATAGGGCTGATACCGGCGGGTGGAAAGGCATCGAGGCTTTCCCGTCTGCCGTGCAGCAAGGAATTATTGCCGGTCGGTTTTTTGAACAATGAACAGAATAACGGCCCGCAGTTGAAAGTGATCAGCCACTATCTTCTGGAGAGAATGCGCCTGGCAAATATTACAAGGGCATATATTGTCCTGCGTGAAGGCAAATGGGACATTCCAGCGTATTTCGGCAACGGGAAAATAGTAGACATGCACCTCTCATATCTGATGATGGATTCGCAGACCGGGATACCTTATACCCTGGACCAGGCGTTCCATTTTGTAGAAGACGCTATAATAGCGCTGGGTTTCCCCGACTCGATCTTTCACCCGGACCACGCCTTTGAAAAATTGCTTATCAAACAGTCTGAATCCAAAGCCGACATAGTGCTGGGGCTGTTTCCCGCGCCCAAGCCGCACAAGACCGATATGGTTGACATGGATGACAGCGGACGGATACGTTCAATCCAGATAAAGCCGGACCATACTTATCTGGTATACGCGTGGGAGATCGCCGTCTGGACGCCCGCCTTCACACGTTACATGCACGAGTATCTTTTGACCAGGCAGGGAAACAACAATCACCAGGACCATGAGAAAGAATTGTATATCAGTGATGTGATCCAGTCCGCGATGTTAGACGACATGAAGGTGGATTCCGTGCTTTTTGAGGACGGCTCCTGTCTTGATATCGGAACTCCCGAAGATCTGTTCAGCGCTGTCAGGATAACAAGCGAAATGCCGGAAGGGTTTTTAAAGCAATGAGGAAATTTTCAGGACGGCAATGTATCTTGCTGATAGAACAGTTACCATGAGAATATTAAATGTAATACAGCACGATAGAGGTGCTTACGGCGCGGTTTTTGACCGTCATCTTGCCTTAAGAAAGGCCGGCATTGATTCAACAGTTCTCTGCAAGAGTGAAAAAAATAATTCATCTGAGATTATTAAATTGAATGTAAGGCCTAATTTAATGGAAAGAACATTTTTTTACTCGCTTAAGAAGAGTGCAGATTTCTTCGGGTTGAGCCATGTTCCCAACCCGATTACCTCCGGATTTGCCAGGGCCATAAAGAAATTGGAGTTCGATATCCTTCATGTGTGTACCGCGCGCGGAACTGCTTCCTATCTTGCGTTCCCGGAATTAACAAGCAGGAAGGCGGCTATTTTTACAGTTTCAAGTATGTGGAGTTTTACCGGGCATTGCTTTCACAGCCTTGATTGCGACCGGTGGAGAACCGGATGCGGAAAATGTCCCCGGTTATCTATTAATCCTCCGGTAAGAAGAGACGCCACACGCATAGAATGGATGCTCAAAGACCGGGCATACAGCCATTCGAATCTGACTATTATCACTACAAGTAACTGGCTGACTGAGCAGGTCAAGAAAAGTATGCTCAACCGTTTCCCCATACATCAAATCCCCCACGGCATAGATACGGATATCTATCACCCACTTGATCCGGGACAATGCCGTCTTGAGCTTGGGATCCCGCCAGGCAAAAAAGTCCTCATGTTTGCATCTGACAGGATGGACGATTTCCTGAAAGGCGGAGATCTGCTTTTGGAGGCTTTAGCAGGCCTGCCGGAATCTTTAAAATCTGAAACCGTGCTGTTGCTTATGGGCAATGGAGGCAGGAATATCTCCAATGATATCGGCATGCAGACAGTTGATCTCGGATATGTAAGCGATCATAACCGTAAAGCGCTCTGTTATTCCGCTGCGGACCTCTTTCTTTTTCCAACCAGGGCTGAAACCTTTGGTCTGGTATCAATCGAAAGCCAGGCTTGCGGCACCCCGGTGGTGTCCTTCCGTGTCGGAGGAGTTACCGACCATGTGCGGCCCGGCATCACCGGATATTTGGCCGAGCCCGAAAATGCTGAAGATTTCAGGAGCGGCATTATTCAACTCCTTGAACACGAAGAGCAACGAGAAAAAATGGGCCGGCAGTGCCGTTCAATTGCCGTGGAAGAATATAACATAAATCTCTGGGCCCAACGCTTTATTGAAGTGTGCAATTCAATTTATTTGAAAGAGGACCGGAGAAACTAAAGTTGACCATATGATCATCCTATGAATAAGGAACAATTGAAGAAAAATATAAAAAAGATCCCGGGAATCACAAGGGTCCACAGGACAGTCGCAGATGCTGCTTCAGCATTGAGGAAGGAAGAGCCGGGAGACTATCTTTTCAGGGAAAAAATACTGTCATGGATATCAGAGCCGTCCCTGAAGCGCCAACTGCCGCCTCTTTATCGCCTGTTTGTACCATTCTTTGTTTTTACGGGTTTCAGTAATGATAAAGAGAACAGTAAGTTTAGAAGAACAGCCTTCAGCCTGGTATCACGCCTTGCGCAGTTTTTCCGCTTGAGTGACTCAATGCAATTAGACCTGCCTGAGTATAAAGTTTGTATCAACCTGCTGGACCCACGCTGCTTCAAGGTCATAAGCGAGCTGCTTAATAATACTGCTCTCCTGAGCAATTTTTTGTCAGCAGGCGATACATTCATTGATGTGGGGGCCAATCATGGCAGCTACTCTATCCTTGCCAGTAAGTTAATTGGGGCAAATGGCCTGGTCATATCAATTGAACCTCAACCGCGATTAGCTGAATTGCTGGAGACGTCCCTTTCCTTAAATCAATACAGCAGGTACGAGGTGCATCAGATCGCCTGCGGTGACAGGAATGACTCGGTCGAATTTTACATTCCAAATTTCAATTCAGGTGAAGCCGGGATTTTTTCATCTTTATCAGCAAGGCATAAGCATCAGACAGTCAGGGTCCTTCTGAAGCGTTTTGATGAAGCATTCGACTGGCGCAGTTATCCGGGCAGGATTTTTCTTAAATTGGACATCGAGGGAAGCGAGTACGCTTTTTTGAATGGAGCCAGGGAAATGATCAGCGCCCGGAAACCCGTGATCCGGATAGAAATTAACCCGGCTTCTTTGCACAGCGCCGAGGTGACAGTCACGGCCTTCAAGAAGCTTTTATTTGAGCTTGGCTACCGGCATTTCTTCTATATTGATAATCTTTCGGAGCGCAGGTTGATTGAAGATTTAGATGCCACGCGGGAACGGGACATTGTTGCCATTCCGGCACAAGCATGACAAATGAGGTTGTTGTGGATTTGGCAATCAGGCAGATCATAAATCATCTAAGAGGCAGGCATAAAAAATCGGCTGCTGCTCCTGAAAGAAAACAGGAATGGTCCATAGGAATTTACAAAGGAGACTCACCTGTTTCAATCAAACCGGTGGCTGATGTGCGCAATCCTGTGCTGTCACGAGCTCATGTATCAGACGCAAGGGCAAGATACATTGCCGATCCGTTTATGGTCCACTCGTCCGGCAGATGGTTCATGTTTTTCGAAGTATTAAACGGGGAAACCGGCCGGGGTGAGATAGGGTTGGCCACAAGCGCAAACGGGCTGGACTGGAAGTATGAGAAAATCATTCTGGCTGAGCCTTTTCACATGTCTTATCCGTATGTGTTTGAATGGCAAAAGGAATATTACATGATCCCCGAGGCCTGGAGAAGCGGGGGAGTGAAGCTGTACAAGGCCCGCAATTTTCCTGACGACTGGTCATGTATCGGCAATATGCTCTGCGGAGAGCGCTTTGCGGACAGCTCCATTGTCAGGCATAACGGTAAATGGTGGCTGTTTACGGACGCAGGGGCCAGCTACAAATCACCTTCACTGCGACTGTACCATTCGGAAGATCTTATGGGAACGTGGGTTGAACATCCGCTAAGTCCGGTGCAATCCAGTCCGCACACTGCCAGACCAGGCGGCAGAATAGTATGTGCCGGCGGACAGCTTATGCGCTTTGCTCAGGATGTTTTTCCGGTATATGGCAGTCAGGTGCATGTCTTTGAGATTCAGGAGCTGTCTCCCGCTGCATACAAGGAAAAACAGGTTACAGCGGGGCCCTTGTTGTCGGCTGGCAGTGACATCTGGAACAGCGGAGGGATGCATCATGTGGACCCTCATCGATTGGCTGACGGGACCTGGCTGGCGTGCGTAGACGGATTTTTATGGCGTGAGCAGAAGTGACAAGGGATATGGATTGAATTGTTGTAAAGAATGAGGAGTGGAAAGATAATGGTCAAGTCATTTGAAAGAAAACCGGAAACAGGTACTTCAAACATAGATAGCGGGAGCGCTGCAGTAACTATTATCAAACCTGAATCCGGCTGGGGAATGCGCGACTTCAGGGAGCTGAAAGAATACCGGGACCTGTTCTTTTCCCTTGCATGGCGCAGTATTAAAGTATTATATGCCCAAACCGTGCTGGGTCTGTCCTGGGCAATTTTGAGGCCTCTTATTCAGATCGTTATTTTCAGCATTATTTTCGGGAGAGTTGCCAAATTGCCTACGGAAGGCGTGCCTTATTTTCTTTTTTCGAGTGTTGCAATTGTCCCCTGGACCTATATATCTCAGTCGATATCAGAATCCAGTGAAAGCCTGGTTGCCGGGCAGGGTATGCTGGGAAAGGTATACTTCCCCAGGTTGATATTCCCGCTTACGCCTGTACTTTCCAGGCTGGTTGATTTCGGGATATCCATGATAATTATTTGTTTCACTATGCTTTACTATCATGTTCCCCCCACATGGAACCTGCTTTTATTCCCGTTGTTTGTTTTGTTGATGGCGTCTATTCCCGCCGGCATCGGTCTGTGGTTGTCCTCTCTTGCCATCCGCTTCCGTGACGTAAGACACGCAATGCCGTTTGTGATTCAAATGTTGATCTACACCGCGCCCATAGTATATTCCGCATCATCGATTCCTGAAAAATACCGCCTGATATATTCACTGAATCCTATTGTGGGAGTAACGGAAGGGTTCCGGTCATGTTTGTTAGGCACATCCATTCCCTGGCTGTATATTCTGCCTGGAACAATTACTTCTTTTATTCTTGTTGTCAGCGGGGTCTGGTATTTTAAGCGGATGGAAAGAATCATTGTTGACGTGATTTAATGAGAAAATCTTCTAAAGGAATGAAATGAACAGTGGAGAAACAGTAATCAGAGCAGAAAATTTAAGCAAGTGCTACCGCATTGGTCTGAATGAAAACGTTAATGACAGTCTTGCCAGAAATGTATTTGATTTTATAAAAAGCCCTGTCAAGAACTATCGCAGGCATCGCTCTCTTTACAACTTTGACGATGTAAAATTGAATCCCGCCGGTAATAGTCCGGCGGATATTATCTGGGCGCTGCGGGATGTCTCCTTTGAGGTGAAGCAGGGTGAGATAGTCGGCATCATCGGAATGAATGGCGCCGGGAAATCAACCCTTCTGAAAATTCTTTCCCGGATCACAAATCCGACAAGCGGACACGCTGAAATTCGCGGAAGGATTTCAAGTCTTTTGGAGGTGGGGACCGGGTTCCATCCCGAACTGACAGGCAGGGAGAATGTATATCTTAACGGCACCGTCCTGGGCATGAGAAAAAAAGAAATAGACCGTAAATTTGATGAGATTGTGGACTTCTCGGGAGTGGAAACGTTTATAGACACGCCTGTCAAGCGTTATTCCAGCGGAATGAAGGTCCGTCTTGCCTTCGCGGTTGCAGCGCATCTGGAGCCTGAGATATTGCTTGTGGACGAGGTGCTCGCCGTAGGAGATGTTCAATTCCAGAAAAAGTGCTTAAGTAAAATGGAGAGCGTAAGCCGGCATGGAAGAACGATCCTCTTTGTGACTCACTACATGCAGGTCGTTACCCGCTTATGTCCCCGTACTATCTTATTGAATGGAGGCGCTGTTAAGGCGGACGGCCCGTCTCATAATATAGTAAGCATATATATGGATTCTGAAAAAGGCACCAGGCCGGAACGTGTATGGCCTGTTTTGACTGATGCGCCGGGTGATGATACTGTGAGATTGCGCGCGGTCCGGGTACGGACAGAAGACGGCCGGATCATGGACGTTTTGAATATAGACAAACCGTTGGTTGTTGAGATGGAGTATGAAGTTCTCCGTCCCGGCTATTCACTCTGCGCATATATCAGGGTCATTAATGAAAATGGAATAACTGTCTTCGAATCTTACGAAAATGATCCGGTATGGAAGGGCGTCCCCCGTCCGTCCGGACGATATGTGAGCGCTGCCAGGGTCCCGGGGGATTTGCTGGCAGAGGGAATGTTTTATGTTGCGCCGGCCTTAAGGTCCGTAAATCCTCCGATGCGCAGGTTCCGGGTTGACGACGCTATCGCGTTCAGGGCCGTCAACCCTCTGCACAGTGATTCATCTATTGAAGACTATATGGGCGGGCAGGATGGAGTAGTAAGACCGCATTTGGACTGGGAAACTCAAATTAACCCCATCGGAAGCAAGATACAGTTGAATAGATAGCATGAGCATTAAGAATGTGTAATAACTTTACATTTCACGATATATCCGCAAAAAAGAAAATAGCAAAATGATCCTGCCGAATTTTTTGATCATAGGAGCCCAAAGGTCCGGGACAACTGCACTGTACCATTTTTTAAAACGTCATCCCCAGATATTTATGCCTGGAATAAAGGAACCCAAGTTTTTTTTATTTGATGACAGGATGCCGGACTTTAATGATACACACGACCGGGAGGCAGCGGTAGCCAGGTATAAAACAATGTTCAGCAGATCAGTTACCAACTTTGCGGATTACGCGGCATTGTTTCAACAGGTAAAGAACGAAAAGGCTGTCGGAGAAGCGTCTCCGCATTATCTTTATAGCCCGGAGGCCCCTCTGCGCATATCCAAATTAATACCGGAGGTAAAGCTTATAGCTGTTCTCCGTGATCCGGTTGACAGGGCGTATTCGAACTATTTTTTAGATATTGCAGAGTTTGGCGGGGAAATGCTGATAAGTGATTTCGTCCTTGCAATTAATGAAGAGAATATCGATACGGAGGATATTTGGTCAGGCAGCCGTCATTACGCGCGTAAAGGGTTCTACTATACGCAGTTAATGCGGTATCTGAAAATTTTCAGCAGGGAAAGGGTAAAAGTATATCTGTATGAAGAGTTAAAGGATGACCCTGTCGCTGTGGTGAAAGACATTTTTAAATTTTTGGATGTAGACGATACATTCGTTCCTGATAATATTTTTAATAAATATACCGAAGCTATCAATAACAGTGAAAGCAGTCCGCGTTGTTTGATCAAAAGCATATTGAAATATTTTCCCCCGAACAGGCTGACCCGTTCATTTGATTCCAAAGATAACAAGCCTGTCAGGCAGCCAATTCCACCGGAGGTACGAAAATACCTTGTCCAGATATACAGGAAGGATATTTTGGGCCTTCAGGACCTTATCCAGAGAGACCTTTCAAAGTGGCTTGCTGTATAAGACAGGCCGCAAAAGGAACAGCTTTATGAAAATAGCCCTCATACAACTGAATATCGAGTGGGAATCGAAAACATCAAACAACAACAGCGCCGGGCTATTTATCGAAAAAGCCGCTTATGAGGGATGCGATACAGTTGTCTTCCCCGAAATGTTCAATACCGGCTTTTCCATGAATATGTCTTCAATTGCTGAAGATGCGAACGGGGAAACATCTTCGATATTGTCAAAGCTGGCAAAGCAGTACAATGTCAATGTCATAGCGGGATTTCCGGTAAAGTCACATTACGACAATAAAGCCGAAAATATTGCAGTCGTCTATGACCGCAGCGGAGCCCTCATCGCAAGATATTCAAAATTGCATCCGTTCTCCTTTGCGGGAGAGGAGCAGTATTATTTTGCCGGTAACAGCGCCGTCACCTTCAATATAGAGGGAATGCCGTCAAGCATTTTTATCTGTTACGACCTGAGATTTCCTGAAGTCTTCAGGATTGTGGCCAGGGAAGTGCAAGCGGTATTTGTAATCGCTAACTGGCCTGCTTCACGAAAAGACCACTGGGAAACGCTCCTGAAAGCCAGGGCGATTGAAAATCAATGTTATGTGGTAGGGGTCAACAGGACAGGGACCGATGGCAACGGCATCCGGTATCCGGGGGACTCGCATATTTTCGGCCCATCCGGAGAGAAGATATGCTCGGGGGGGGAAGAAGAATTTCTCACTGGCGAAATTGATCCCGGCCAAGTCATGAAAACGCGTCTGAGGTTTCCGTTTTTAAGTGATATGCGTCCGGTCAATCCGGTTGTTTTGTCTTAATCATATCTGAATTGATAAATAATCTGTCAAAAATTAAATTCACACTTCAACTAACTTTTTCTTAACTACACTAACAATTAATAATCAAGGAGGGAAACATGAAAAAACCATGTTTATCAACAAACAATCACGAAAAAATTTCATCCAATCCAATCTATCTGCTTTTGCTGGCTGCGATATTCCTTGTCTTTGCAGCAATGACATCCATGTTAAATACATCATTTGCGCAAGCCGGGCCGATAGTCAGTATCTCAGAAGGTGATGAATGGCATTATTTTAAAGGAACGCAGAAGCCGCCGCGCGGCTGGAACAGAAACGGCTTTGATTACAGCAACTGGCAAAAAGGACCGTCAGGCTTTGGATACGGCAAGACTTCCAACAAGACCAATCTTGGCGACATGCGGGGCAATTATTCCACTGTCTATGCACGCAGTGAGTTTGACATCAATAACATTTACGCAGTTGGCGGCATGACCCTGTCCTTGTTCTGTGACGGCGCATTTGTCGCATACCTTAATGGCATAGAGATCATCCGGAATGACTCAGGCCGCATGGCAGAGCAATTTGATGTCAGCGGGTTTATACACGAATTATTACCGGGTAAAAACGTGTTGTCCGTCGAGTGCAGTAATGATGATATAAACAGCAATGATTTTTCTTTTATTCCATACTTTAAAATTCTTGAGTCTCAGAAGGGGGGTATACAATGATTAACAAGAAGTTGTCAAAAATTAATCGGAATTGGACGCACAGGGCTTTGCGGTCTTCAATAAACATTCTGCTGATCTTGGCATTTTTTATTCTGATACCCGGCAGAGCAGATGTGTATGCTGGAAATGCAAAATACATTATTCTGATGGTTGGGGACGGCTGGGGGCCGAAGGCCATGGAGGCAACAAATAAATACACAGGCACAACCCCCCTTTATCAGAGCGACCCGAACTGGTCCAGGCATTGGGTGTCAACATATCCTATCGGAGGCAGTTATGACACAAACCAGGCCTGGTCGAATTTTAATTATGTAATGACAGGCTACGGAGACAGTTCCGCCTGCGCGACTTCTCTCTATACCGGGTTCAAGACTGCAAACGGACGGGTTACTGTGTCTGCTGACGCCTCACAGGCATTTTTCTCACTCGGTGAGAGGGCAAAAGAGTTCACTATGGCGTCAGGCGCCATAAGCACGGTCCCTATTTCACATGCAACGCCGGGCGGATGGGTTGCCCATAATGATGACCGAGGCAATACATTTGCCATAGCAGACGAGGGACTTTTTGGAGACCCTAACACCACCGGCACTACTGCTACGGACTGGAAGTATGGTGGAGGTCACGGGCCATCGCCTGTGACAGACGTCCTCATCGGGACCACCGGCTCGACCTATGTCAGCAGTCAGATATTGACCAAACTGAGGGGCGAAAACGGGCAGGCCGGAAAGCATGTGCTGGTTGAAAGACAGAGCGGAGTAGATGCAGGAAATACCCTGATGGCTGCTGCCAACAATGTTAATACAACCAAGCTGACGGGCTTATTTGAACATACTTATCATAATGCGGACAATTCCGGTTATACCATCGAAAACCCGACCCTTTCCGAAAGCTCTCAAGCGGCATTAAAGGTATTAAGCAAAAATCCGAATGGGTTTGTGCTTATGATCGAAGGCGGCGCTATTGACTGGGCTGCCCATGCAAACAATCTGAATCAGTTGATCGGTGAAGAGAAAGACTTTGACGATGCTGTTCAGACCGTCATTGACTGGGTAGACGATCCAACTAATGACAGCAACTGGAATAATACGCTGGTTATAATTACCGGTGATCACGATTGCGGCTACCTTACCGCCGGGAAAAATATATTTCCCGCGAACCCTTCAACACACGCAAATATTCCTCTTGGCACGGTCAACAACACAACGCTTGCCAAAGAAAAAATTGTTTCAGGCACCGGCGGGCGCCGTGCAAGCTGGGAGGACACTGACGGAGACAGTGTTATAGACGCGGGTGAAACTGTGTACTGGTACTGGCATTCCGGAGATCACACAAACTCCCTGATCCCTCTGTATACACGTGGCGCCGGCTCGGACCTTTTCGCAGTGTACGAAACAGGCAATGATACGGTACGCGGAGCTTACCTCGATGAAACAGCCGTGTTTAATGTGATGGACAACTCCATCAAGAACCCGACCTGTACTCCAACCGGTTCTCTTGCCATAGCTCCCGACCAATCGCTCTATGGCAATCCCATAGACCTTACATCCATAGTTGCAGCAAGCGATGCCGCAAACCTGTCATTTTCGGTACGGTCCGATAATGGCTCCTGTACGGTGAACCCGAATGGGACATTTATAGATACTGAAAACTATTCAGGTACTATCACGCAGGGGACCGGCACCTTTACGGTTTCAACTTCCAAGGCTGGATTTTATGGGGCCAATGCCCTCCGGGCCAATCAGCCCGGTCCTATTCGCGCTAATTGCCCTGCCGTTGATCAGGGGAAGGAATATGAGGTTTACTTCTCTGAAACCGGGACTTACACAGTGTGGACGAGGAACTGGTCATTTGACCAGACCAGTGACTCAATATTTATAGGACTGGACGGCAACTGTTCCGGCATCATAAGCCAGGATGATTCTTCAGGAGCGACCTGGAACCAGTGGATATGGACCAAGAAAGCCATGTCAGGAACAACCAATACCATTAATGTCACCACCCCCGGCCTCCACAAAATAAACATATGGATCCGCGAAGCCGATCACAGGATAGACGGCCTTTATATAACGAAGGGGACAGAAACGCCCACTGACGCCTCGCATGGCGTTCAGATCAATCCGGCCAACTGCGTTTCAACTATCTTCACCGGCGATCAGGCGGCAGCGCAATCTTTAAATACGGCGGGATGGACAAATGGAATTAAACAATTTCAGGCATCCGGTGAAGATGTCAGATGCCTTGTCCCGATTACATCCGTAAGCGGTACGTTTACCTTTAACAGCACTGTTCCCGGCGCTGACTCTCTCCTTGTTTCAAACAACACTGCTATTGCTTCTGTTGATCCTATTGAGGGAGATGCGGGACTGGTAATGCAGCGCTTCAGGGTAGACAGTAATTCCGTGCAGAACGGGCAGGTTGTGCTTACCGCGCTTTCCCTGTCTGACGAAGGAACTGCTGCCGATATTACAGATGCAAAAGTATATATATCGACAACCAGTTCAGCTGCGCTTCCTCCCGACGCAGTCTTGATAGGGAGCACAGGCGTGTGGGACGGCACAGCCAGGATACTATCGCTCAATGGAGGGGCAACTGCGGACCGGACGGTCACAAGCGGAACTTCCAAGTATATTTACATCGTTTATGACACTACGCCCGGAGAGGCCGGTAATACGATCCAGTCCCGTGTTGCAACTGTCTTTGTTGCTTCGCCTGATTTAAGTGACGGGAATGCCGGCAGTTCAAATCTGCTCACTATTGATCCCTGTAACAAGACAGGGGCCGTCGCGATAACATCCGGACAGACACTGAATGGAAGTCTTGTAGACCTCACATCAATTGTCACTGCAACTAATGCTGCAAATGTAATTTATACAGTGACGGAATATGGTTACTGTGACGTCAATCCAGGCGGCACGTTTTTCCAGGCAGAGAAATTTAATTCGACAATATCACAGGGTACAGGCTCATTTTCTTTCCTGAATGGTATATCAGGATTTTTTGGAGAGGGTTATCTCAGAAGTGTCAAGACCGGGACCCCCAGGGCCAGCTGTCCTGCAATTGACGAGGGGAAAGAGTACATATTCAATTTTCCTGTAGCAGGGCAATACAAGGTATGGATGAGGGGCTACACGGTAGACCCAGCCGGCACAGATGACTCCGTGTTTTACGGGCTGGACGGCAATTGCATCGAAGTTTTAACCGAAACCGAGAACAAACCCAAAAATGCATGGGTATGGACAAATACATCGAACCGTATTGGCGACCCTCCGGCTTATCCTCTTAACATTGCTTCACCCGGCATTCACACTGTCAATATATGGGTCCGTGAAAACGACCATGTATTAGATGGTATTTATCTGACAACGGGTACTGAAACTCCAACAGACAGCCAGCATGGCATTGAGATGGACCCTACTTATTGTCCTAAGACACTCTTTTCAGGCAATGCAACTCAGGCGCAGACAGTAAATGCAACAAACTGGTCCAACGGCGTTAAAACCATTCAAGTGACCGCTGACGATGCTGTATGCGGTACCCATATGGTGCCTGTAAGCGGGACCTTTACCTTTGACAGGAACAATCGTCCCGTATCATCCATAACAGATCCGGTTGACGGAGCAACATTAACCAGCAGTTCTGCTGATCCTTATGTGATTAGCGGTACAGCCAGTGATGATGAATCAGTAAATCATATAGAGGTCTCAACAGACGGAGGACAAACATGGCAGTTGGCAAACTGTCCTAATTGTGCCGGGGCAAGTGTGAACTGGACCTATAGCTGGACGCTTCCTGCCAACGGGACTTACGTCATAAAAAGCAAAGCCACAGACAATAGAGGCGTGGCAAGCCTACCGAGTCAAAGCGTTACAGTAACAGTATTCAGGGGCGGGCCTTCGATAACCTCTACTATTCCGGCAAATGGGACAACGGCAGTTGTGTCCAACGCCCCGGTAACGATCATCTGGGACAGGGATGTCGACTGTTCAACAGTGACAAATCCCAATGTGACCATAAGCCCTGCCCCTACATCATGGAACAAGACCTCCTGCAGCGGGAGCCAGGCCGTATTTACGCCGGGCGGCCAGTCTGTATTGACCACCTATAACATAGCCATCACAACAGCAGTGAAGGACACTGCCGGCAACCCGATGGCGGCTAACTACCAATTCTCTTATACAACCGGTGAGCCTTCAGCTCCGGCTTCCGCAATAACTGGTCCGTTAAACGGCTCAAAGATCAACAGCAGCGCTCCCAATCCATATACCGTGACCGGAACAGCCAATGACAATAACGCAGTTCAAAAAATAGAAGTATCAACAAACGAAGGAGGCACCTGGAACCTTGCAACATGCAGCGGATGCGGCACCGCAAGCGCGACCTGGACCTATGCCTGGACATTGCCTGCTGACGGCACGTATACGATACGCAGCCGCGCTACAGACACCTCAAACAATGTTGAGACGCCTTCGGCGGGAAATACTGTAATTGTTGACAGGACCTCGCCTTCGGTAAGCAGCACCATACCGGCCAACGGATCAACGGGCGTGGCTGTTAATGCAAGTATAGCCATCTCCTGGAATACCAATATAGACTGCGCGACTGTCAGCACTGCGACGGTAACATCCAACAGCCCTAACTGGACACGTTTATCATGCAATGGGAACCTGGCCATGTTCGGCGCCACAGGTCAAGCTGAATTTACGCTCTACAATGTAACCGTAACTACAGGTGTAAGAAATGCGGCAGGCATTTACATGAGCGACAACTATCAGTTCTCATACAGGACCAATAAAGTGCCTTCCCTGTCCATCCTCCAGCCGGACGGCGCCGGTGATTCATTAAAGGCAGGCAATCCTTTCAATGTAACATATACCCTCGATGATCCCGATCATGTTGTGACAGCGGCATTCTACTATGACACTGACAACACGGGATATAACGGCACGGCAATCGCCGGCGCATGCGCATCAGCCGCTGAAGGCGCAGGCATAACGTGTGCCTGGGACACAACAGGCATGAATTCTCCGGGAATGCCGCCCAAGACTTTTTATATCTACGGCATAACCAATGACGGGTTCGGGGACATCAGGAATTATTCGAGCGGGCCGGTCACCATTTATCCTCCAAATGAGCCACCGGTATTGTCGATCTCTGAACCAAACAGCAGTAATGATACCGTTGTTGCCGGTGATACGTATAACATTACATATGTACTTACGGACCCCAATATCGACGACACGGTGACGGCAGCTTTTTACTTTGATACTGACAACACAGGGTATGACGGCAATCCGGTCAGCGGCGCATGCGCTTCAGCCCCTGAAGGCACGAACGTGACCTGTCCATGGAACACGACAGGGATGACTCCCGGCGCTTATTATGTCTATGGCATAACAGGTGACAGCGGCGGCACGGTCAAAGCGTATTCACCGGGACAAGTTACGATTGTCGCGACCAACTCCCTTCCGGCAATTTCAGTCCTTCAGCCTGACGGTATAGATGATGCTATCAGACCAGGCGACCCTTACAATATTGTCTATACCCTCTCTGACATTGATGAAACGGTAACGGCAAGGTTCTATTATGATGTTGATACGGATGACACTAACGGGATCGGAACACTCATAAACGAATGCTCCGCAGCTCCCGAAGGCACGGGAGTAACATGTACATGGATCAATACCGCCGGCCTGACGCCCGGAATTTATTACATATACGGCAGGGTGCAAGACAGGACAGGAGCAATTGTGCATGTCTATTCAGGTCCGATAACAACAGAGGTGGTCCCGCCATCGGTCATTTCCACCGCTCCTGCAAATGGAGCAGCCGCGACAACGCTTAATGGCGCTGTGACCATCAACTGGAACGAGGCGGTGAACTGTGCGGCCGTCAACGAAACAACTGTGACCATAAGTCCTGCCGCAGGCTGGACAAAGACCTCCTGCAGCGGAACACAGGCAGTGTTTACCCCGGCCGGACAGGCTGAGGTGACCGCGTATACAATTACAGTGACCACGGCAGTCACAGACATCGCCGGCAATCATATGACTGCTGATTATCTGTTCTCGTATACAACTGCAGATGTGACAGGTCCTTCCGTCACTTCCACTTCTCCATCTAACGGAACAGCAGGGACAGCGATAGACAGCGCGGTGACCATCAACTGGAATGAGTCGGTCAATTGTGCGGCCGTCAACGAAACGACCGTAACCATAAGTCCTGCCGCAGGCTGGACAAAGACCTCCTGCAGTGGAACACAGGCAGTGTTTACTCCGGCCGGACAGGCTGATTCAACAGTCTATACGGTAAACGTCACTACTGCGGTGACTGATACCGCCGGCAATCCAATGTCTTCCGCGTATCAGTTCTCATATACCACGAATGTACCTCCGTCTTTGAGCATTTCAAAACCGGACGGAACAGAAGGGACCGTGACAACAGGCGATTCGTTCAATATCACCTACACTCTCAGCGATCCTGATAATACTGTGACCGCTGTGTTCTACTATGACACTGATAAATCGGGCTTTAATGGTACTGCAATTGCAGGGGCCTGCGCCCTTGCTGCTGAAGGTTCGAACATTTCATGCGCATGGAATACTGCCGGTATGCAGCCTGGCAGCTACTATATTTACGGCATCACAGGCGATGGAAGCGGAAGCGGTTCTTGTGCTACCCGTACATGGACCGGACTCGGCATCGATAATCTTGCGTCAAATGCTCAGAACTGGTCAGGCAATACAGTTCCTCAGAATTGGGACAATGTGATCTTTGACGGCACTTCCGTAGAGAATTGCGATTGGGACATTAACGCATCGCTTTCATCATTAAGCCTCAATTCAGGATATTCCGGCACGGTGTCCGTTAATTCCATTCTGTTAATTAGTGGAGATTTAATTGTCTCTGACGGAATTCTAATACAAAATGAAAATATTACAGTCGGCAGCGGCGGCGGAAGTTGCAGCGGCGGCAGCCAGGTCGGTGCATACTCACCGGGGCATATAACAATCAACAATGCAGGAATAACAGTTACTCCTGCAAGCGGGCTGGTGACTACGGAAGCAGGAGGCACAGATACTTTTACAGTAAAGCTCAACAGCCAGCCTTCATCTGACGTAACGGTTGCACTGAGCAGTTCAGACACGACAGAAGGGACAGTATCGCCGTCAAGCCTGACATTTACAACCGCGAACTGGAACCTGCCTCAGACAGTGACTGTAACCGGAGTTAACGATTTCATAATAGACGGCAGCATTGCCTATACCATAGTGACGGCAGCGGCAACGAGCACGGATATCAATTACAACGGACTGGTTGCGCCGGACGTATCGGTAACAAACACAGACAATGATGTTGCAGGTATTACAGTAAATCCGACAAACGGACTGTCGACAACAGAGGCAGGCGGCACAGCGACATTCACGGTAGTGTTAAACAACCAGCCGACAGCGGATGTAACGATCGGCCTGAGCATTTCAGACACGACAGAAGGGACAGTATCGCCGTCAAGCCTGACATTTACTCCGGCAAACTGGAATATTTCCCAGACGGCGACCATAACCGGAGTAGATGATTCAGCGCAGGATGGCGAAAAAGCATACACCATAATGACGGCAGCGGCAACGAGCGCTGATGTTAATTTTAACGGGGTGGATGCTTCGGATGTGTCTGTAACAAACACGGACAATGATGTTGCAGGCATAACAGTAAATCCGACATCGGGACTTTCGACAACAGAGGCAGGCGGCACAGCGACATTCACAGTAGTACTTAACACCCAGCCTTCATCTGACGTAACAATTGCCCTGAGCAGCTCAGACGAAAGCGAAGGCGCTGCATCACCGCCCCTTACGTTTACTTCAGAAAACTGGAATCTGCCTCAGACCGTGACTGTTACAGGTGAAGACGATTTCATAATAGACGGCAGCGTTGCCTACACCATTGTTACAGCAGCGGCAACAAGCGCGGACATTAATTACAACGGGCTGGATGCGCCTGACGCCTCGGTAACAAACACAGACAACGATGTTGCAGGTATTACAGTAAATCCGACATCGGGACTTTCGACAACAGAGGCAGGCGGCACAGCGACATTCACAGTAGTACTTAACACCCAGCCTTCATCTGACGTAACGGTTGCACTGAGCAGTTCAGACACGACAGAAGGGACAGTATCGCCGTCAAGTCTGACATTTACAACCGCGAACTGGAACCTGCCTCAGACAGTGACTGTAACCGGAGTTAACGATTTCATAATAGACGGCAGCATTGCCTACACCATAGTGACGGCAGCGGCAACGAGCACGGATATCAATTACAACGGACTGGTTGCGCCGGACGTATCGGTAACAAACACAGACAACGATGTTGCAGGTATAACAGTAAATCCGACTGCGGGATTGTCGACCACAGAGGCAGGCGGCACAGCGGCATTCACGGTAGTGTTAAACAACCAGCCGACAGCGGATGTAACGATCGGCCTGAGCAGTTCAGACACGACAGAAGGGACAGTATCGCCGTCAAGCCTGACATTTACAACCGCGAACTGGGACCTCCCTCAGACAGTGACTGTAACCGGGGTTAACGATATCACTATTGACGGCAACATTACATTCACTATAGAGACTTCAGCGGCCACAAGCCCGGACCTGAATTACAACGGGATAGATGCTGATAATGTTTCCGTAACGAATAGCGACAATGATGCAGCCGGCATGACGATCACACCGTTGTCAGGACTAACTACCACGGAGGCCGGCGGGATTGCCATCTTCACCGTTAAACTGAATACTCCACCCACGGCAAGTGTAACTATCGCGCTGAGCAGTTCAAACACGGCAGAGGGCACGATCAATAAAACGAGTCTCACGTTTACTACATCGAACTGGAACACCCAGCAGGCAGTTACTATAACCGGAGTAAATGATCCAATAGATGACGGTAACGTTGCCTACTCGATAGTTACAGCGGCCGCAACCAGCGATGATATTAATTACAACGGTGTGGATGCCGCGGATGTATCGGTTACCAACACCGACAATGACACAGCAGGCATCATAGTGACCCCGGCCAGCGGATTGGTTACATCAGAAGGAGGCCTGACAGCGACCTTTAGCGTCGTGCTCAACAGCCAGCCTACTGCGGATGTAACGATTGCGCTGAGCAGTTCAAACACTGCAGAGGGCAATGCATCCCCTGCAGTCCTGACGTTTACTTCAGCTAACTGGAATACAGCACAAACAGTGACGGTGACGGGAGCGAACGATGACGTACAGGATGGAAACGTAGCTTACACAATTATCACAGGAGCAGCCGCAAGCCCGGATAGCAATTACAACGGAAGGGCCGTATCTGATGTTAGCGTGACGAACACTGACAATGACGTGGCTGGAGTAACAGTCAGCCCGGCCAGCGGATTGACAACAACGGAGGCAGGCGGCACAGCGACCTTTACTGTAAGGCTTAACACACGGCCGACAGCAAGTGTAACTATCGCGCTGAGCAGCACAAACACTAACGAAGGAACGGTATCACCTTCAAGCCTGACATTTACCTCTGTGAACTGGAGCGGTGAACAGACGGTGACCGTAACAGGGGTGAATGATTTTGCGATAGACGGTAATGCAACTTTCACAATCATTACAGGAGCCGCGGCAAGCTCTGATGTTAATTACAGCGCAATGGCTGTCTCAGACGTGAGCGCAACCAATATGGACAATGACGCGGCCGGAGTGACTGTTACCCCGACCAGCGGGCTGACGACAACAGAGTCAGGAGGCACAGCGACATTTACTGTAGTCTTAAACGCCATACCGGCAGCGGAGGTGACGATCGGCTTGAACAGTTCAGACTCAACAGAAGGGACAGTATCGCCTTCAAGCCTGACATTTACCTCCGCAAACTGGAACGTTGCCCAGGCAGTGACAGTGACCGGGGTGGACGATTCAGCATATGATAATGATGTCTCTTATGTCATACAGACTGCGGCGGCATCAAGTACAGACCCGCTCTACAGCGGGGTAGATGCTTCGGATGTGTCAGTAACGAATGTGAACAATGATGTGCCCGGCATAACAGTAACGCCGACGAGCGGCCTGACGACAACAGAGGCAGGCGGCGCAGCGACCTTTACTGTAGTGCTTAACAGCCAGCCGTCTTCGGATGTAACTGTCGGCCTCAGCAGCAGCAATACTTTAGAGGGGAATGTATCTCCTGCAAGCCTGACATTCACATCAGCGAACTGGAGTACACCGCAGCTTGTGACCGTCACTGGCGCAAACGATGATGTTGCTGATGGCAACATTCAGTACACCATAGTAATCGCACAGGCCGTAAGCACGGACGGCTATTACAATGTCATAAATCCTGATGACGTGAGTGTAACTAACACCAACGATGATGTGGCAGGGATAGTAGTAACGCCGACGAGCGGCCTGACGACAACAGAGGCAGGCGGCACTTCGACATTTACGGTAGTAATGAACAGTCAACCAACAACGGATGTGACGATTGCCCTGAGCAGTTCCGACACTACCGAAGGTAATGTGTCACCTGTGGGCCTTACGTTTACTTCATGTCTCAGATGTATCGGTAACTAACACCGACAACGACGTGGCAGGAATAGTAGTAACGCCGACAAGCGGACTGACGACAACAGAGGCAGGCGGCGCAGCTACCTTTACAGTAGCGCTCAACAGCCAGCCTACAGCGGACGTGACGATCGGCTTAAGCAGTGGCGATACCACAGAGGGCACTGTATTACCTGTAAGTCTTACGTTTACTTCAGCTAACTGGAATGCAGCACAAACAGTGACTGTGACGGGAGCGAACGATAACGTACAGGATGGTAACATTGCCTACATAATCATTACCGGGGCGGCATCAAGTGTTGACGTTAACTACAGCGGTATGGCTGTCTCAGATGTATCGGTAACGAACACTGACGATGCTGACACTGCAGGGATAACGGTAACGCCGACAAGCGGACTGACGACAACAGAGGCAGGCGGCACTTCGACATTTACGGTAGTAATGAACAGTCAACCAACAACGGATGTGACGATTGCCCTGAGCAGTTCCGACACTACCGAAGGTAATGTGTCACCTGTGGGCCTTACGTTTACTTCACGGAGCGGCATCAAGCACTGACGGCAACTACAGCGGTATGGCTGTCTCAGATGTATCGGTCACTAACACTGACGATGCTGACACAGCAGGCGTAACCGTAACGCCGACGAGCGGACTGACGACCACAGAGGGAGGCGGTGCAGCTACCTTTACAGTAGTGCTCAACAGCCAGCCTACAGCGGATGTGACGATCGCCATGAGCAGTTCCGATACTACTGAGGGTAATGTATCACCTTCAAGCCTTACGTTTACAACCGCGAACTGGAACACACCAAAGACAGTGACTGTTGCAGGCGTTAACGACTTCATAATAGACGGCAGCATCGCCTACACCATAGTGACGGCAGGGGCGGCAAGCGCGGATGCCAACTACAATAGCATGGATGCCCCGGATGTGTCGGTAACGAACACTGACAATGACGTCGCAGGCATAACAGTAACGCCCACGAGTGGACTGACGACCACAGAGGCAGGCGGCACAGCGACATTTACAATAGTGCTCAACAGCCAGCCTGCATCGGATGTCACCATCGGCTTAAGCAGCGGCGACACCACTGAGGGCAGTGTATCACCTTCAAGTCTGACTTTTAATTCAGCAAACTGGAACACCCCGCAGACTGTGACCGTAACAGGCGTAAACGATGATACAGATGATGGTGATATCGCCTACACCATAGTGACGGCAGGAGCAGCAAGCACGGATGCCAATTACAACGGACTGGATGCTTCGGACGTGTCTGTAACAAACACTGACAATGACGTTGCGGTCATAACAGTAACGCCGACGGGCGGACTGACGACAACAGAGGCAGGCGGCGCAGCGACATTCACGGTAGTATTGAACAGTGCACCCACAGCAGATGTCACGATCGCCCTGAGCAGTTCAGACACCACAGAAGGCAATGTGTCACCTTTAAGCCTTACGTTTACTTCCGCGAACTGGAACACACCAAAGACAGTGACTGTTGCAGGCGTTAACGACTTCATAATAGACGGCAGCATCGCCTACACCATAGTGACGGCAGGGGCGGCAAGCGCGGATGCCAACTACAATAGCATGGATGCCCCGGACGTGTCGGTAACGAACACTGACAATGACGTCGCAGGCATAACAGTAACGCCCACGAGCGGACTGACGACCACAGAGGCAGGCGGTACAGCGACATTTACAGTAGTATTGAACAGCCAGCCTTCTTCAGACGTAACGATTGCACTGAACAGTTCAGACGCAACAGAAGGCAATGTATCACCTTTAAGCCTTACGTTTACCTCAGCAAACTGGAACTCCCCGCAGACTGTGACCGTGACCGGGACAGATGATTTCGCAGATGACGGTAACATTACCTACACCATAGTAACGGCAGCAGCATCGAGCTTAGACGCCAGTTACAATGGTATTAATGCGCCGGATGTGGCAGTCACAAATTCAGATGATGATACGGCAGCCATATTTGTTGAGCCTGCAAGCGGATTGACGACCACGGAAGACGGCGGTGTAAACATGTTCATGATTGTGCTTGAAAGCCAGCCTGCAGCGGACGTGACGATAGCGCTTAGCAGTTCAAATCCAAATGAAGGCACTGTCTCAGTGGCAAACATTACCTTTACGACTGAGAACTGGGCTGATACACAATTTGTGATCATAACCGGCGTGAACGACTTTGTAGTGGACGGCGATGTGCAGTACACAGTAGTAACGGCGCCTGCGACAAGCTCAGACCCGATTTACAACGGTATGAACGCATCAGATATATCGGTCATAAATCTGGACAACGATTAATTGGTTTACAGTAATGAGTGACAGGTAACGAGTGACGGGAATACAAGGAGGCTTGACTCGTTACTTGTTGCTCGTTACCAGTAACTTTGTGTATGCCTCGTCAATACAGCTACATAAACATTAACGACTACTACTTCTGTCTCCAGCAAAATCCCGCTGTGCTGGCATGGATACTTTTCTTCAGGAGGGATGAACTGATCGCAGTCAAGCCCTGGCTTGCGAAAGACTTCCCACTGTGGCGAACGACTTATTTCAGGCACCGCTGGAAGCTTATTAAAAGTGACTTGAACACAATTGCTTTCTTTTTGCAGTGCAGGCTCAACTTGAGGAAGGCGGAGAAGGTGCGTCTGCCTGTGTATGGACAGTTCGGAGTGCCTGTTCATAAGGGATATAAGATATTTAATATTTTTAACGGAACGGCAACAAAGATATTCGATGCGGACGTGAACATTTTAAGCGTTCTTGGTGAAATCGATCAGATGAGGAGGGCTTCACTGATCGACTTTGCGCCTTCGCTGAAAAGTTGGGACATTGACGGAAAATTTTACGAAGAAGAATACATAAACGGCAGCGTGGAAATTTCTCAGAGATCGCTTGATTCCGCGGTCTTTTTAAAAACGTTTTGCCGTGAAGTGGTCCCGTGCATCAGCAATCTTATGGCATTTGAAAAACCCGCACAGAGAGACTTAAAGGAATATGCCGGTGAGCTTATCACAGATTTAGAGGTTGGTATTTCATCAATGAAGGCATCAAAAGCAAATGAAGTCGACATGATAATGAACTTTGTTCATTCAATGGCGGAAAATTTACATGCAGACGGAAGCCGTTCAGTGTATCTTGCTTTTACCCACGGAGATTTTTGTCCTGCAAATATTTTGCGCACAAAAGGCGGAATCAAATTTATCGATTGGGAGAGCGCGGCTTACAGGAGTATGCTGTTCGATTTTTACAGCTATTTCTTTTACCGGCCTGTCTGCCTGGAATGCGATATTGATAAAATGCATTCGGAGATAAACGGAGCCCTGCCGGCGCTTTTCTCAAGGCTGAATTCCGGGATGACGGATTTGCCCGCGCATATAGCAGATTCAGCAGATGTATACCGCAAGCTCTATTATCTTGAACTGATCTGCAAGCTCGTGGAGCGCAAGTCTACAGACAACCGGCTGGATATCATGGATTACATCAGGCGGTATATCGGGGCGTTTAACAACTACGAGCAATATGCATCAAGAGAGGATGCCGGCATATGTGCGGCATAGCAGGAGAATTGAGATTCAGGTCTGAAAAGTCGCAATGCGCCGACTGGGACAAGATCAGCTCTATGATGTCCCGCCGGGGGCCGGATGACGATGGGATATGGATGGACGATGGATACTGCACATTAGTGTTTCGCAGGCTGGCGATAATCGACTTAAGCAGAAAGGGCCACCAGCCCATGACCGCAGGCAATGACCGTTATTCGCTGGTATTTAACGGCGAGGTCTATAACTTTATCAACCTGAGAAAGCAATTGATAAACCGCGGGGTCCAATTCCGGTCGCATGGTGACAGTGAAGTCGTACTGCATGCATTAATTGAGTGGGGCGCTGAAGCGCTTGCAAAGTTCAACGGGATGTTTGCGCTCGCTTTTTACGACAGGGCTGAAAAGAAACTGCTGCTGGCGCGCGACCACGCTGGCATTAAACCTCTGTATTATTTAATATGCCCTGACGGCGTTGTGTTCGGCTCTCAGTACAACCAATTACTGGCGCACCCCTTGAGTAATAATCTTCATACATCTGAAGCGGCGTTGGGACTTTATCTGCGCCTGGCGTATATTCCGGCCCCTTATGGCTTGTTAGAGAAAACGCATATGCTTGAACCGGGCATGTGGATGGAGATCTCCGCGGAGGGACATGTTAAACAAGACCGCTTTTTTATTTTCCCTCATCATGCAGCGCCGTCATTGCGGGGTGAAGAAGCAATTGAGGCAATTGATGAAGCGGTATCTGCGGCTGTAAAGAGGCATTTAGTCAGTGATGTCCCTGTGGGGGCTTTCTTGTCCGGAGGAATCGACTCGCCGTTAGTAGTAGCCATGATGCGCTCAGTCAGTACGAATGCCATAAATACATTTACAATCGGGACAGGCGAAAGAGAAACAGATGAATCTGAAGACGCAATGACCTATGCGCGGGAGATCGGGGTAGAGTGTAAGGTTGAACATTCAACTCCCGGGCAGGCGGTCGATTTAATTGACGATGTCATAGATGCCTGCGGAGAGCCATTTGGCGACTACTCGATATTTCCGACCCTGATGGTTTCAAGATTGGCCAGCCGTGATCATAAAGTTGTACTTTCAGGAGACGGCGGCGATGAATTGTTCTGGGGTTATCCGGCCCGCTTTATAACACTTCTCAATCTGGCCAGAGATTTCAGGATGCCGCAGTGGCTGAGAAAGATACGATGGGGAGTGAACAGGACTTTTTTAAGAGGCAGCAAAAGCAGGTTTGCGCTTATGGGTTCACTGGGAGACTGTCATCGCTCCATGCACAATCATCTTCCCGAGACGCTTCTGAATGAGGTATTTCCTTCGCTGCCGGCCTGGCCTTCAGACTGCGATGCTTATGCATATACTGTCTGCGAGCCTGACCGGGCCGCGCAATTTTCCCGCTGGAACGAATTTGTTTACCATTTAACAATGGTGCTGATGAAAGTTGACAGGGCCAGCATGCATCATTCGCTTGAAGTGCGTGTTCCCTTGCTCGACCGCGAGGTGATAGAAGTCGCAGCAAAAATTGACTGGCGGGATTGCATGAACGCTGATCAGGGAATGGGGAAATTACCGTTAAGGCGCACATTGGCCAGATACGTAAAGCATACGACTTACGCAAAGCGCGGCTTTGAAGTCCCGATGGCGGCATGGCTCAGGACATCGTTGAAAGGGTTTTTCGAGGAATTCGTCCTGAAACGGCCTGACATCCTGGGGCTTGAAATTAATCGAAAGGCCTTGCGCAGAATATTTGAACTGCATGTTAACGGAGAGCGCAACTATGCATGGGGGCTTTGGCCGCTGCTCAGCCTCTCTTTGTGGGACAAAAGACATTACAGCCGCGCATGAGAAAAAATGAACACATCCCTCCACTGGTGACAATCGCCATACCGACATTTAACAGGGGGAACAGCTATTTAAAGGATTCACTCAAAAGCGCAGTGAGTCAGACGTATTCAAATGTTGAGATAATCGTTTCAGACAATGCCTCAACGGACAACACGGAAGAACTTGTGAGGGCATTCAATGATCCGCGGATAAGATATTTCAGGCACAGCAGCAATAGAGGAGCTACGCACAATACTAATTTCTGTGTACAACAGGCACGAGGAGATTATTTCCTGCTTTTACACGATGATGATCTCATAGACAATGATTTTTTAAGCTCATGCATGGAAGCCGTGAATTACGATACCTGTTTCGGTGTGGTCCTTACAGGGACCCGCATAATTGACAGTGACGGCGCAATAGTACGTGAAGATACGAATAAGGCGGAGGGGTTTTCAACAACGGATTTTTTTCTTTCCTGGTTTGATTATAAGGTGCCTGTATATCTTTGCAGCACGCTGTTTAATACCGGAAGATTAAGGGAAATGGGCGGGTTCAAGTCTCCGAAAAATCTTTATGATGATGCCGCTGCACTGTTTCAGCTGGCAGCCAAATTCGGGAGGAAAGACGTGCGTGATGTTAAAGCCGGTTTTCGCAGACATTCCGACAACAGCGGTTCGGTGGCCTTGCTTAGTGACTGGTGTGAGGACAGCCTTTATCTATTAAACGTTATGTGTGATCTGGCCGGGGACAAAAAGGAACTTCTGAGAAACAAAGGGATGACTTATTTCTGCATTGTAAACTATATCTATGCAGCGAATATACCAACTTTTATAAAGCGTATTTATGCTTATTTTACAGTCTATAAAAAGTTTGAATATTCCTATTCTCCCTTTCATTACATTTTCGCCCGTAACATGTTGTATAACTCGGCCTGCCGCATTCTGGGCTTCCTTAAAAGGCAAATGAGAAAAGCATTGTCATTTGCGCCGGTGCAATAATGCGAAAAGACCGACCGTTGTTTTCGATAATAATGCCGAACTACAACAAGGGGAAATATATTAAAGAGAGCATTGAAAGTGTTTTAGCGCAGAACTTTACCAACTGGGAATTAGTCATCGCTGATGATGCGTCCACTGATAATTCATTGGACGTTATAAAGACATTTCTCAATGACAGGAAAATAAAATTGATCAGGAACGAAACCAACAAAGGCGTCGCATACGCTGCAAAACAGGCGGTTGAAGCCTCCTCCGGCGAGATAATCGGCACACTGGATTCCGATGATGTCCTTCTTGAGGATGCATTAACGGTCATGGTTGACGAACATATGTCGAATCCCGGACATGGGTTGATATATTCAAATCATTATAAATGCGACAAGGACATGAGAATACTTGGTGAGGCAGCCTGGCTTGATATATTGAATGACGGTAAGTGCCTCCAGAAAATTTTACTTGAAAGGCAAGCTGAAGCGGCAATATCAACCGCGTTTCGCACGTTCAAGAGAAGCGCCTATAACATGACGGATGGTTATGATGTTACTTTATCATGTTACGAGGACAGGGACTTATATTATAAACTGGAAAAAGTGACCGGGATCAAAGGCATAAATAAATGTCTTTATTGTTACAGGGACAATAATGAAACGGGGGCATACAGGAACAATTCGAAAACGCTGTATTACTGGTTTGTCTGTGAATATAAAGAAACCAGGCGAAAATCGGGCGTAAATCTGCCCTCTGCCGGCAAGGAGAAAATCTCTCCATTCCTGTCAAATATAATGTTCATGACCTTATGCAAATATTCTGACATCAGCAGGGAGAAACTGAGGGAAAGACTTCGATACTTTCTATTGGAAACGGGGTATGACAATTTAAGAAACAATAAATTGTTGGCGTTTCTTTACTTCCTTAATTCGTTTATCTACGGCTATACCCCGATTACCTTGAGCAGGATAAAAAAATTTATTTCTCATGAACTGCCCGAAAGCGCATATATTAAATAAATGATTATAGGGAAATGTATCAAAGATGCTTGTTGTTTTGCAATGAAAACTCTTAACAGAAAGGAGGAAACACATGACATATTGGCAGAGTCCATGTTTGGTCAGTAATAGGACGGGAAGCAATTGAGGTTTCTTTTGAATCAAAGAGCAGCATCATAATTAACCTGAGTTAAAGCAAAAAAGGAGGAGACGATGAAGAAGACGGTGTTAATATTAATGGCAGGGTTGTTATTTATTGGAGTGAATGTATATGCAGCGGGGGACTTAACGGTAAGCGGCAAGCTGGGAGTGGGGACGTCAAGCCCGGCCAATAATTTAGAAGTTGTCGGCACGACGAAGTTTACA
>JACRMS010000012.1 GCA_016214845.1 Nitrospirota bacterium
ACGCGGCGTCGCTGCGTCAGGCTTTCGCCCATTGCGCAAAATTCCCCACTGCTGCCTCCCGTAGGAGTCTGGACCGTGTCTCAGTTCCAGTGTGGCCGATCGACCTCTCAGTCCGGCTACCCGTCTTAGCCTTGGTGAGCCGTTACCTCACCAACAAGCTGATAGGGCACAGGCCCCTCCTTAGGTGCCACGATTGCTCGCAGCTTTTACCCCATGGCATTTCACCTCGGAGTCATATTTGGTATTGTGCCCGATTTCTCGGGAGTATCCCAAACCTGAGGGCAGGTTACCTATGTATTACTCACCCGTTCGCCACTAAGCTATCAATCCGTATTGCTACTTCATAATAGCCCCGTTCGACTTGCATGTGTTAGGCGCGCCGCCAGCGTTCGTTCTGAGCCAGAATCAAACTCTCAAATAAATAATTGACTGCGGACCTACTTTTGATTATCAAAGAACAGATAGATGCCTCAAGGCGTGAACTTTTCTTAGGGAACGTTACAGCCTGTTAAATGTATACCACTTCCTCATTTTAAGGAGAGCTTGCATATCACATTTATACTTCACACTCTCTTTGATCTTGAAAGCGTATCCCTTAATTCTATCAACCTTAGGTTTAGGCTTCTAAACTTATTTTAGCATGATTTCAAAGATTAATATAGGCCTTGCTACTCTTGTGGCCGTTCAACTTCTTCCAAGGTTCCAAACTTTGGACTACTATTTATATCATAAAGCAATTATTCAGTAAAACCTGAAAAATGAGAAATACAATTAATTTTCAGGTAATAACAATACTTATCGGATGAAATCTCATTATTTCACTATTTCAAAAATCTTCTTGTATCTTATTCCGTTTCCGTAACATACTTTGCGACAAGGTCTCCAACTTCCGAAGTCGTAAGCTCCATTTGCCCTGCCGCAAGGCTTTTTAAATGGTTACCCGTAACCTTCATTGAAGCATCTTCAACTGCATTCCCCGCGCGTTCTTCGCCAAGGTGCTCAAGCATCATCCCCCCGGCACAGATAGCAGCAAGAGGATTTATCATATTCTTCCCTTTGTATTTGGGTGCAGAGCCGCCGATTGGCTCAAACATAGAAACACCTTGCGGATTTAAATTTCCACCAGCGGCAATCCCCATTCCACCCTGAATCATGGCGCCTAGATCTGTGATAATATCGCCGAACATGTTGTCCGTTACTATAACGTCAAACCATTCAGGATTTTTTACAAACCACATGGTGATTGCATCGACATGAGCATAATCCGGCTTAACATCAGGATACTCTTTTGCCACTTCATAAAAGGTCCTCTCCCATAGATCAAAGGCAAATGTCAGCACATTTGTTTTTCCGCAGAGAGTGAGCTTGTTCATCTTCTTTCTTTTCTTGCAATACTCGAAGGCAAAGCGGATGCAACGCTCCACCCCTTTTCTTGTATTGATGGATTCCTGCACAGCCACTTCGTCAGGAGTGCCTTTTTTCAGCACGCCACCTGCGCCTACGTAGAGTCCTTCGGTATTTTCACGTATGACAACAAAATCAATGTGCTCCGGATTTTTGTCCTTTAGAGGACAATCAACGCCTGGATAAAGTTTTACCGGCCTTAAGTTTATATACTGGTCCAGTTCAAACCTGAGCCTTAAAAGAATTCCCTTTTCAAGAATTCCTGGCTTAACATCAGGATGTCCGATAGCGCCGAGATACATCGCATCATATTTCTTGAGTTCATTGATTGCGCCGTCAGGCAAGGTTTCGCCGGTCTTGAGATATCGCTCTCCCCCGAAATCAAAGTAAGTCAGATTTAGTTTGAAACTAAATCTTTCGGCAGCGGCGTTCAGCACCTTAATACCTTCTGCTATAACCTCCGGGCCTGTTCCGTCTCCGGGTATTACAGCAATGTTATATGTTTTAGACATCCTACCTCCAAATAATATTGTTAAGAGTTAACGACAATTCATCATTTTGCATTATTTGTCCTATTGGAAATATTCTGCTCAATTTTGCTGCACTATTTTAAGGACAAGAGAGTAATTATTTTGCTATATATTTTCGCACCTATTTTAGCCTTTAGTTTTAGTTTATTCAAGAAGACAGAAGAATTCAAATCGACGATCTCTTACGATAAAACTTTTCACAAGGCAATAAAAAAGGACGTACAGGATAACCCATACGTCCTTTAAATAAATGGCAGGTTCAGCAAACGTTTGCGTCGCATTTGCCTCTAACGGTTAATTGGCAAATCTCAATAACTTCGGCGGATTTAGTGCGGTCTTAGGCAACGCTGTTTCCACCGAAAGTAAAACATTCTGCCAATTCGACGCATTTTCAAAAGCAACATTGGCAAGATTAGGCCACATCAGATGCGCTGATGAGGATGCATCTTTATCATTAACTACAAAACTCATGCCTATAACAGTATTGTCAGCAGGAGCTGCTACGTAACCGATGGATGCCCATGGTATCTTGATTTCTACATTATAGCCGCTGAAGTTGTTATTGGTGATGTTACGCATCACGACTGACTGCCAGTTTCCGTCCCATGAACCCGATGGAGAGCCAGAGACGGTTCCCTGAGAGTCAAATTGCGTATTTAAGATGTTCACTATGCCGTGGTAATCATCCGGAAGCATATAGGCGGAATTAGGATTGGCAGAGCCGCCTTTATCATTCAGTTTGTCTATGAACCATTCCATGGAATCATCGTTCCATACGCTGCCGTCTCTTAAAACAGATGAAGCGTCCAGATGAGAGTCTGTAACATTGATGCCAATATAAAGGGCCTCGGTGTCCCAGAGGGCTTTGACTGTTACGGTATTACCTCCGGATGCGGGAGCAAAAGTTACAGGGTTGGCTGATGAATATTCTGAAAGATTGCCGTCAATTCTGGGAAGTGTGGTGGTTTTTAATATTGTAAAAGCTGCAAGTCCGCTTGATGACCTTGTTGTTGCGGATGACGGCGCTGACTTTGCTGATTCATTATTTGCAGCGTCATAAGCCGAGACTTGATAGCTGTATGTCGTTGATAGCGCAAGGCCGGTATCAGAGTAGTTTGTATTTGTTGTCGTGGCTACCTTAACTCCCTCTCTATATATTCTGTAGCCTGACACCCCTACATTATCAGTTGATGCGCTCCAGGACAAATCAATCTGATTCCCTGAGACGGCTGTGGCTGTTACCCCCGCTGGCGCAGTGGGGGACTGAGTATCATTCCCGCCTGAAACAGGGGCGAGGTCGGCCAAAAAAACTGCGTACATCGCGTAGTCCGCCTGAATTTGCAGGCAGGGAGAAGGATTGCCCATGTAATCGCACCAGGCTTTATCTTCCTGGGACCACTTCCCCCCTGTTCCCATATAATGCAGCTGACGCCCGTCACTTTTAACAGTAGGACTTGGTATGCCTCCCTGATAGTTCATATCACCGCCATATCCCGGCACAGTTGTCAGCCTGAAGGCTGAACTGCTGACTGATAGCAACTGATTATGCGTAATCGCATGTGTATTCCTGTCAAAGAAAACTTGTTCCAGCGTATAAGTGTCCATACGCGGCGTCGCATTAAGCAGTTTGCTATAACCATCGAATGCGCTGTCGCCTGAATTTGCCCCTACAAACCACTCGTTTACTCTCCATGAAATGTGGGTCAGGTAAGCTGCATTGCCTTTATCCGGATAGTCTTTATCAAAACCGGTAGTTTGATTTATATTGCAATTTGCCCCGGAATTAATATAAATGCCGTCATTGCCCGCGTTGCTGGCGCTGTACCTGTTGCGGTACTGCCTGTCAGGGCTCCTGCTTTCATGTATGCTTCTGGGAAGAAATGACGGGTATCTGTCATTATCCGCTGTGCATAAGCCAGGCCAATCGCTGCGAAAAACTTTCACCGGAGATGAAGGAAGCCCGGACATTTCATAAAACCCTCCTGACCAATTACCCCATGCAAACGCGATAATTAATCGTGGAGGACTGTCCGATGTCCAGCCTTGTGTTCCGAGGTCAAGTTGAGAGCCGCCGCTATCGACAGATACAACATCAGCGGCAATTCCTGTATCAGTGTCGAGCCTGACAAGCGCCTTCCTCGTCCTGTCAACAGCATATATAATGTTTGTTTCACCCGGCAGCCTGCTCCAGGTGGCATGATTACCGAAGGTTGAGGGATAAGTTCCAAGCGGATGCGCAACGGCTTCCCACGCAGCCACTGCTCCGTTCGCGTTTGCTTTCAATTCAGCTATCTTGCCCCACACCAGACCCTTGCCGCTTCTTGCAGTTGGATAACTTGGATGATTTGATCCGTTTTCATACAATATTATTCTGGTTCCGTCCTGGTTCCATGGACTGTCCTCATCTCCATTATATACATCAGTCATAGAATGGGCCGGATGCGAAATGCGATAATTGTCGGTTACCTTCATCAATTCCGCATAAGCCAGGGAGACCGCGCCTGTCATAAGAGACAAAAAACAAATCATTAACGAAATCATTTTCTTACATTTAGTTGCCTTCATCTTTACCTCTATGTAAATTTTCAAGAATTAAACACTTATATAGTGTCTTCACAAAAGTATCATATATACATTCAATAAAAAAGATTGTGACCCGAATCACTCCAGATAATTGTCTCTGCTATTTCCTCAAAACTGTTAGATCCCATGGGCCAAAACTTATTAAAGCAAAAGATATGCTAAACCATGCGGTATTCTGTTACCTGTTGATTTATAACAAAACATGAAATTTAATTCGGTTTCACGTGAATTCAAAAATGTATGGTATTTCCTGCACTGAATATAATTTAAAAGAGACGCTTCTACAAAAAAGCCTGTTTTCAATAAAAAAGAAAACAGGCTTTAGACTGCTTTTGCGGACCATCCTTAAAGCCTGGCCCATGGCATGCTTGAATCACTGTCTTCCTGAGATCCCCTTTTCCGGCTTCAGAAGCGCTACCTGATTAATTTCGTTCAGTATGGTTTTGTCAAATGAGAGATTGGCCGCCAATCTTTTCAGCCTGGCATTTTCCTTCTCAATTTCTTTTATCTTCTTCGCCTGGGCAACACTCATTAGCGAGTATTTTTGCCGCCAACTGAGAACTTCTTTTACCTTGCTGCATATTTTCTGAACGTCACCTTCAGCCATATGACTGTAAAGCGGCAGGGCAAGCCCTTCATCTGCCGCCCTTTCCGCAACCTGCAGCTTACCCTGATATGTCTTCCTGTATTTCATATACGCAGTTTGCATATGAAGCGCAGGATAAAAATACTTCTTTGTCTGTATCCCGTTTTCTTTCAGGAATTCATATATCTCATTTCTTGTAGACAGGGCATTCTTTTCATCAACAAAAACAACCATATAATTACCCGTTGATTTGCAGTCCTCCGGGACACTCTGGAAAGATATTCCCCTGACGTCTTTTAAATGATTTTTGTACAGTCTTATAAGATATGACCGTTTTTCTATCAGTTGTTTCACCTTCATGAAATTCTTCAATCCAATGATTGAATGAAACTCGCTTATCCGCGCGCTTAATCCGACAAAGTCCATGTCCTCTCCATCGAGGCTCTTGCCGTAATCCCGCATTTGCCTGATCTTCCCGGCCAGCTTATCGTTGTTTGTGGTAATGAGTCCTCCCTCAATTGAAGAAACCACTTTTGTAGGACTCAGACTAAAGACTTCAACGTCTCCGAAACCGCCTGCAAATTTCCCCTTATATTTAGAACCTAAACCCTGCGCGGAATCAAATATGAGCTTTAAATGATGTTTTGACGCAATCCTTTCCAGCTCATAAATTTTCGGCGGCACCCCGAAGATATAAACCGGCATGATCGCGGAGGTTTTGCCGGTTATCAATGGTTCAATTTTACTCGCGTCGATATTATACGTGCCTGTCTCAGAATCACAAAAGACCGGGGTAATATTATTCCACACAAGCGCATGCGCAGTCGCGGCAAAAGTAAAAGACGGCAGGATCACCTCGCCCTTTAGTTCCAGCGCTTTTATGGCGAGGATAAGTCCTGATGTACAGCTTGAGACTGCAATAACGTTCCTGACCCCAAGAGTCTTCTTTACTTCTTCTTCAAACAAGTTCGTATATTTGGAAACCGTAACCTTTCCTGATTCCCAGACCTCGCGAAATTCTTTTTTGATTTCATTGAAATCGATTAGAGTAGGTTTTATTATCGGTATCATGGTCTGCCTCCTTATAAAATAGATTTAATAAATGTACTTATTGTTGGTCCTTTTTTCTTTTCTCTCCATCAACGATATGTACGTGTTCAGCACCCTTATGTTCTTGCTGATCTCGTTCTTCATTTCGTTTAAATTTTGTTCATCAAGATAGCCGAAGTCGTAAGCAGTGATCAGATGATCAATGACCTCGTTCAGGGAACCTCTTGCCTTTCTGCAATACTGAATATTTTCCTGATAGCGATGCCTGCCAAACCCCTCCGCAATATTTGATGTCACGGAAATAGATGCCTTGATCAACCTGTCTTTGAGGCTGTAATCATCATTATCGGGAAATGCCTTTATCAGATCGAAAACTTTCTTCTTGATCTCCCTGCTGAGCTTCCATGCGTCCAGGTCTTTAAAAGATTCAACTCTCATTATCCCCTTTGCCTTTCCTTGTCATACTGATGCGCTGCTGGTTTATGTTTAGTAATCGTTCTCTTAATTTGACGACCTCCGGATGCTCTTTTATGGGCCAAATCCTGCCGCCGGTAAGGGCCCAAACAGTCTTTATGAGTACAGCGAAATCAAAAATGAAGGACCCCTTCTCAATGTGCTCCATAGCGAGCTTCACCTTTGCCGGGACGAACATCTCTTCGTATGTCCTGTCGGGATCGTTCGCAAGCGAAAGCAGATCTTCCTCATTCCTCAGATACAATGTGGCATTGCTTGTGATGCCGGGACGTACTTCCAGTATCCTTCTCATTTCCATGTTGTAGTTGCTTACTATTTCCGGGACATCGGGACGGGGACCGACAAAACTCATGTCACCCTCCAGGACATTAAACAGTTGGGGCAGTTCATCCAATTTTGTCTTGCGCAAAATCCTCCCGATTTTTGTAATGCGCGGATCTCTGTCTGTTGTCACCGAGGTCCCGATCTTTTCAGCGTTAATGACCATTGAACGGAATTTATACAAACGGAATTTACGGCCGTGAAGTCCGACCCTCTCCTGCGAAAATATAACAGGGCCCGGAGACGACATCTTGACGAGAACTACGGCAATAATAAAAAGAGGTGAAAGAATTAATATGCCGGCTAAGGCAATGATAAAATCAAACGCTCTCATGACTGACCGTGACATCTTCACTCAGGCTTCTTTTAAATTCCTTGTAGTTCTTACAGGCGCGCCTGATGGCACTCAACCCCGCAGGAGGGTAATGCGCCCCGCCTTTTTCCTGCTCTATTGAGATGATCTTACTGCCTGACATCAAATCGCGCACAACCTCGATATACCCTTCCATCCCCCTGAAATTTATGTACGCCAGCGCTTCGGAAAATCCGTGGTCTTTCCTCAGAGCGACTTTCCGCTGAAGTATTATCCCGCCTCCATCCACGCGTTCCGAGACAAAATGGATTGTGAATCCGATATTGTCAAAATCCTTCCGTGCCATCGGCCAGAGCTCGCAGTCCGACCCGCGATATCCGGGTGAAAGCCCGTGGTGCCAATTTACAGCGCCATATTTTGCGAGCCCGAACAGGGCAGGCCTTAATACCGGCGCTCCTGAAACCAGCATATAATCCGGCGCATAATTTTTTACAAAAGCAAGGGCTTCATTACCGTGAGGGTCCGCGCAGTCGTAACACAGATTGTTGGCCCTGATATCATGGATCACACTTTCAGTTATTTCGGGAAATGGCATAGCGCAAGGTTTTTGATAATACTTCCTTAATAATCGCGCAAGGAAGAAATCAAGCATATACAAAAGCCCGCGTTTTACGGCCAGCTTTTTCAGAACAGTTATTTTTTGCCTGAATGTTCTGTCCTTTATGTTAAGGATTGCCGTCCGCTGAGAATTATTCATTAGAAACCTTGCCAGATAATATGCTTCGGGCAGATCAGCCGAGGTAACTATCAGCCATTTATATTTGTCCGGGGAAACCATAAAGAGATTTGTTCTTATGACAACAGGTTTCTTTCTTTTAAAAGCTCGACTGCCGGAGCAAAGCGAAATGACCGGAACATTTCCCTTAATCTTTCGCCGCCGTTTTTGCAGTTGTAATAATGCCTGAATCTCCGGTAATACGAAATTTCCGGCAGATATGGAATTTCAGGGCCGATCTCATAGGGATGAATATAAAGCATGCACGGGTGCCCGCCCCGGTTTATTTGCCGGATAAAATATTTTGTGAATAGCAGTGGGTATAACCTGAAGTATCCGCCGCCGCCAAATGGAAAACGCAGGCTGAACAGATCAACTATCGGCAAAGGGAATTCCAGTAGCCCGTTAGGAAATTTAAAAATAAAAGGCTCGGCATCTTTCATCCCGTACACATCATGAAGCCCTGTCGGATAGACGCTCGAATCATACAAAAACCCGGTTTCTCTCAGAGTGTCCAAAGCCCACAGGGTCGTTTTTGTTATTGAAAATTCAGGGGCGCGGAACCCGCAGACTTCCTTCCCCGAAACGTCCTCAAGTATTTTTTTTGCGGATATCATGTTCTCTTTGAACTCCTGCCGCGTTAATCCAAAGAGGCGTACATGCTCATACGAATGACACGCGATCTCGTGTCCGCATTCTGCAGTCTTTTTGACAACCCCGGGGATATCCCGGCCAATCCTGCCCAATAAGAAAAAAGTGCCCTTTATGTCATGCTCATCCAAAAGGGACAAAACGGATTCAATGTTTTTTTCTATCTCGTACTTCTCCCGTGACTTTGAAATATATTTATTTTCTATCGGGAAACTCTGCAAATTCGACTCGACAAAACCTTCCACATCAATGGAGATGCAGTTCCTGATTGTGCTGTCCGCCTGCGTCATTCTAACTATTGTGTTGTCCATAGACTCATTCATTGAATTGTCATTCCCGAAGTATGTTGAGCGGGAATCCAGTTTGTTTGATTATTTCTGGATGCCCGATTACTAACTTCGGGCATGACGAAAATAATAGAAGTCAGTTTATGGACAGACTCTAACTAACACTTAGCTCTCTATGAATTCCAGATATCTTTTTGATAACTTTTGTACGTCGTAATCTTCCGCTATGCCCTGATGTCCTCTTTTCCCCATGAGGCTTCTTTCGTCCGGGGCCATTGCCTTGATCCTCTGCAAAGCCGCTGCAATCGCGCCGGGGTCGCTCGGCGGTACGGTAATTCCCGTTCTGTAATGCTCCACGAGATTGTTTCTAACTTCAGCGGAGAAAACTACAGGGAGTCCCGATGCCATATAATCATAAAGCTTGTTGAGGTTCACCCCGTATCTGTAGACGGGATTATTGTGAAGGCACAAGATGCCGGCGTCCGCGTGTTTCAATATAAGAGGCACTGCTTTTCTTACAACCGGAGGCCATACCTTAACAGCATCCAGATTATTGTCAGAGACATATCGCATGATGTCTTTTTTGGAATGGCCGTCTCCGATGATATGAAAAGAGATCTTATCTTCACCCTTGTCTTTTAATATCCCGGCTGCCTGCACTATACAATCAACCCTGTTGCCGACGCCGATGCCGCCGACATAGATGACACTCATGACATTCTTTTGCCTATCCTCATGCATTGCATATAAAATATCTCCCACATCTTCACGCAGTGCTTCGTGTGCTCCATTCAGCTTGAAATCGTCCAGATCAATGCCGTTTGGGACCCACGCGAATTTATGTCCTGCCACGCCTTTTTCCTTCAGGTATTCATTCACATAAGGAAGCGACGAGACAAAGATACTCGTTCTTTTGTATAAATACTTTTCTAAAGCTGACAACAGCACAATAAATGGATGGTATCTGGGAAAGGCCTTGCGCTCGATCCATACCTGCGGCCATAGATCGCCGATCTCCAGAATATACTTTGCGTTATGCCGTGCTGCGATCTTATTGGCTGCAAAGGCCGCGAAGGGACTGGGGTAAGTAGCTATGACAACATCCGGGGCCGGAAAGGTTTTGGATATTTTCAACAACTCATACGCGAATGAGAGCATGTTGAGTAACCGCCTGTGATCATTTCTGTAGTAGAGAGGCCTGGTTTTTATATTCATGATATTCAGGCTGCCGTCCGTGTTAATGGCAAACGGCCTCTCATCATTTAAAGTCTCCTTCCGCCCCCAATGGCTGAAGCTGGACCTCCAGAGCGTCACGCGATGGCCTTCAAGGGAAAACGCCTTTGCATACTGGTATGCCCTCTGCTGTCCGGGCAGGTCAGGTGTGCTGACAAACTGACTCACTATCCAGATGTTCAAGGTTTTTTTCATTGGGCTGAGAATTTCAATATTACAATTACGCTTTCAGAAATCTTTCAACAACATTCTTTGTAATTTGTGAAATATGGCTGTCGCTCAGGAGGCTTCCGCCGAATGAAATTGAGCCCACGGAGAACACGCTCCCTCCGCCGTTTTCCTGATAGATGACCATTTCAGCGCCTCCGTCTCCTTCATTGATACCTTTTGCCAACAGCGTAGTGCCATCAGGAGCGAGAGGATAGATCTTGTCTGTTTCCCAACCGCTTGCGCCCGGTTTGCCGGTGAGCGATACGTTTAATCCGTCTTTGCCGATGAGGTCGCCGTTTTTTAATCCAGTGCTGCTGAAAATCCAGTGGTCCGGTTGAACAACTTTATACGCGTCCCACGTCTTGAACCCGCGAAGATCATGCGCCACCCCCAGGACGGTTTCTTCGCTGAAATCTTGATACCTGAGATAGGCCCCGTCGAGGACTATCAGGTTTTCATCGGGATAGCTCACCTCTTTGTACATCGTGTTGCCTGATAGAGATATTACATTTCCTCCGGCCTTTATAAATTCCTTCAGATGTTCGATCATCTCATAGGACCAGTATTCGTTGTGCGTGCTGAGCAGGATAATTTTATAATGCTTGAGATACTTCTCAAATATGTCCTTTGAATGCAGGTCGGTGTCCGAATACAGGTCGTATTGAAATCCCTCGCGTTCAAGCCAGGACCAGACGAACCTCTCCCCCACCAGTAAATGGTCTCTGGTTATCTGGCACGTATCTTCCACATGGTTTCTGACATACAGATCGAACGGCCTCTGGGTGCTTAAGACATATTTGGAAGGGAAGGACGTGAAATTGATATAAAAGTTTTGCCCGCCCCAGCTATTATAGGCGTGCCATGTGTTGGTTGACGCGATGACCGCGATCCGGTTGTCCGGCTTTTCGGGTTTTACGATCACGGGTATAAAAGAACTGTCGCCGTTCCCATTGCCGTTTAACTTGAGCAGGTAACACCCGCTCGAAATACCTTTGGGGACCCGGTATTGCATGGTAGGCTTCCAGCCGCAGCCTAAGGCAGACGGGAATTTTGTTTCAATACGCTGATAAGTTCCCGGTATGTTGTCCCGCCCGTTTATTTTTTTCAGTTCGCTGCCGGCACGCAGAAACTCAACTGAAAACGTCTTTGCCCTGGTGCTGATCATAAGCGAAAGCTCTTCACCGGGTGAAACACTTAGCCTGTCCGCATACCCGCATGTTTTCCCCAGAGTCGTCGGGATCTCTATACATTCTTCATGCAACAGTACCGGGCAGAATAGATGGAAGATCGCATAGAAGAAATTCACCGGCTTTGACGCGAAATCTTTCACTTTATGGCGCAGCGTAAATGTTTCACGCATGTCATTTTCGATCGTGACGTTAACGACGTCAAAGGGATAGGCCCAGAAAAAGAACAAGCCGTTCCTGTTCGTTTTGACTCTATACGCTGACGGCAGCAGGTCGAATACGGGCTTGAAGAGTTTCAGTATCTTTATCTTGTAAAGTTTTCTATGGGCAATTTCTATCCTGACGGTAATCCCGCGCAGGTCTCTCTCTATTAAAGAACGGTAGACCTGAAGTTTGGGCACGAATGACTCTGCATAAAGGACCCTGCCGGTCGTCAGTTTCGGCATCAGCAGCAATAACAAAAATAAGAGAGCCGCAGCAATAACTACATCAATCATAAATTTCTCCTTATGTGGTGAGATTCGTGAATCTTAAGGCAGACAGCGCGCAATAGGCGGGCCCAGCAGCCGGCTTATGAATAACGGAAGTCTTTTCCACAGGGCGATCGCTAATGAGAACTTAGGGTTCTCCTTATTTAATCCGGGAAGTTGATCGCAGTTTAACAGTTGATATGCAACTGACAGGTTGTGCGTCTCACTTCCCCAATACTTTTTGAAATTGCAATGCGCAGATTCGGCTGTGCTGCGGCCCAGATCAACTTGCCGGCAGCCCGCAGCGCTTGCGGTCTCTATGGCCGCCCAGTTCATGGCGTGTACAGGCGCATGGCATAAGCTTTCACGCACTGACGCGGAGAATTCAAAATAGCATGTCTTTGAATCCATGAAAACGACTTTGGCGCCTATGGTCTTTCCCTGTCTTGTCGCCCTATAGACACGCACATGTTCAGGAAAAGTCTCTGCTATGCATTCAAAGAACCGTTGTGTAATCACCGGCGTGCCCAGGTCGCGGAGGTTTCTTGAATATACACGATAAAAATCCCCGAGATGTTCAGCGCCGTTTTGAACAATGACCCCGTTCTTCTGCGCCTTCCTGATCTTGTTTCGCACATTTTGATGAAGTCTTTTGAACGTTTCTTCAGCATCTCCGCATAAAGAGATCACCGAAGCGACCTTGTGATTGGAAGAAGGCGTTTCATATCTCATTGGGAAACGCTGGCGAAGTTCAATATAGCGGCAGCCCGCGTCCCTGCCGACCGTTTCAGCCGTTTCGATCAGCAGCCTCTCAATTTCCACGCTGTCCGCAAGGATGCCGCCATAATTTACATATGGAAGACTGACACCCATTGTTCCGAATAATCCGGTCGAAAGAATAAACAGGGGATACACGCCCGCGACATGATCATTGTCGGACGCCATCAAATAATGTCCCTGATGCCCGGTTGATCTCTCTATCACTTTTTTCCATCCCGAGCGGTGGAAAAAAGTAGCTCCGGGATGCCGGGCAACGTAACTGTCCCACAGTGGTTCTTTCCCTGAAGATAATTCCTTTATCTGCATGTTTCACCAAATTTCAAAATGCATTACTCACAGCGTTGTCCATGATACGTTTTGCTGCCGTGCTGCAGTGACAAGCTGCCTCATGCCTTCTTCAACCTGTTTAACAGCCAGAAAGTCGGCGGGATGAATGAGCACGACCAGATTTGTTTTCCCTGCGATATCTATTACGCGTTTGATATCTGTTGCAGGCCTGTCTATCCAGAAAGCGCCGGGGTAAAATTTATACCGTCCGTAAAGTTTATGAGATTCGCTGATGTCCTCGTGATTGCCGAACAGGAAAGAGATCCCCAGCGCCTTGCCCCACCGCAAATATTTATATGGCTCGTAAGGAGGATAATGGCTGCGGCCGGATTTCCATTTCCCGGAACCGTGTTTGGTAAAGGAGCTTAACTTCCATGTATCAAAATGAGACTGGACCTCCTCCAGTTCTTTTTTGAATGTCTCAAAGCTCCTCGTGTCTTCCGCGTGAAGACCAAGCTTGTGAGGCTTTAACAACCCGTTGTTCAGCCACTCCCTGGGCGGAAGGGTGGATTTACGAAAATAAATATGCGCACTGATTTTTTCCTCTGAAAGAAAGAGAAGGAATTTTTTTAAATCATGCAAATATCCAAGGGAAGTAATCGCAGGGAACCAGTAACATTCAGATATTTTACTTACAACCTTCTGCATGAAAGTGGCCCTTCCGTATGACTTGTCAACGTCGATTCTGAGAATGAGAGACATAATTTATTAGAACAGATCCCTTCGATACAGTTTCAGCAGGAATTCCAGCGGCAGACTGGCCTTGTTTATCCTGTAATAGGGCGTCAACTGTCCGCCGAAGCCCCTGAAGTACCTTTCGATCTGCGGCGCCATCGAGCCTTCAAGGTCAAAACATTTCAATCCCATCTCATGAGCGTGTTTTATGCAGGCCCAGTCAACTGAGGCCGTGGCCCCGCGATGCCGGTTTTCATGGTCATAGCCGCCTGCGAGCGCGTGCGCGGTACCGTTTGAATACACGCAGAGTGTGCCTGCGACAGGCAGGTCGCCCCTGTAGGCTATAAAAGCGTAGCTGTTATTTTCTTTTGAGAAATCAAACAGGATCCTGTCCAGATAATATTCCTCAATGGCCCTGTTCTGCCTCGAGAATGTTTTAAGGATCAGGTCCTTGATGCACCTGAAATCATCGGTCCTTTGCACAACTATGCCGTCGCTCTCAGTTTTTTTCAGTTCGTTTTTTCTCACCTTCGACAGTCTCTTCCACAACTCGTCAACAGGCTGCGCCAGGTCGATCAGATATGTATACGCGGGGACCACCTTAAACTTTTTCCAGATAAAAGGCTGGGTGTCTGTGACATTCAGGTTAAGCGCGCATGAGACCATGGAACATGAAACCTTATCTATGAAATCGGCCATTAGGGTCAGCGCTTCCTTCCAGGTGTTCATGATCGTCGCGGGATTTTGAGCGTCCATTTTAAGAAAAGGACCTATGGCGGGAGTGTATAAGGGGTCCCGGTAGATGGAAAGACCGAATCTGTTTTCCTTATATAAAATGAACCCGCCGATAAGCCTGTCGTTGTCAGTGTAAATACCGTAAGGCGTCACCTTGTCCGCGAAAATATCGGCCCACTCAAGGGAATTGAATATCGTTCCGCAGGATAATGCCAGATTGTTGTAGTCCGCCCTGTCCTGCTGTCTTAATCCCGCTATCTTCATTGCTTGCTTCCGCCTGTCTTTTTAATTGATCCTCTCAGGAGATGCCCATTGAAAAGACTGCTTTAATCTGCCCCTGATAAAGGCCTCTAAACCGGCTATCATGTACGCGATGATAAATATGATTAATGCAAACAGCAATCCGTAAACCGCGCTGTTCCCCTCTCTGAGCTGTTGGGGCATGCTTTTTATTGCCGTATGGTGGATAAGATAAACAGCGTAAGAACTAAAGGCGAGCCATGATAACAGCCTGGCAAAAAAACCTGTCCGGCTTATTAATACAGATACATTCCACAGGGTAATAAAGACGCATAGCTCTATCATTGAATGAGTAAGTCCGTAGCTAAGTCCCTCGTTGGTAAGATTGACTAAAACGGTTAGAAGGGCGATGCAGAAGACAGTTTGCAGAGGCCCTTCAATAATGTCCTGCGATCTTTTCGGGTCACGAGTAAACATGTCTCCCAGTACAATTCCGAGGCCGAACTGCCCTGCCCTGCTTAGCGGCAAGGTCCATACAAACGTATTGCAATAAACAATTTCAAGGGCTATCAGGCTGATAACGAACAGTGTGTTCCCAAGTTTTTTTTTCATCCATATCAGGGCCGGGAATAACAGATAGAGCATGAAGATATACGGCACAAACCATAAGGGGCCGTTGACGAGGCCCAACTCTTCGCGCCATTGCGGGTTAAAGTTGCCGAGCATGAACATGTTGCCTAACAATCCCTGCCATGTGACCTTTTCGCCGGAAAAGTAAGCGCGTGAATACGCGATGACCAGTATGGACCAGAAAAGAGGCAGCAGCCTTGCAAGTCTCTTGCGGTAAAATTTCATCCAGTATTTTTTGTCGTGCGATTTGGAGCAATAGTAGTTCATCGACAGACCGATACCACTTATTATCACGAACGCGCCTAACGCCAGGTCCCCGAATTGAAAAATAAATATCAGGAAATTATTCAGGGCTGCCGACACATCTCCGTATGAAACATTCAGGTACATATAATTCTGATGAAGTGTCGCAGGGAACCTGTACGGCTGCCAATGATACATGATTATTGACAGGGCCGCAAAACTCCTGATGCCGTCCAGTGCTTTAATGTTTGTAAATCTGCCGGTGCTTTCGATAACACTCTCATTGCCGCGCATTTTGTAACTGAGCATAATAAGGATTATTCCAATGAAGGCAAAATAAGTTTTAACATTCATGGCGGTCACGACATTACTCCTGGTGTAAAGTTTTGCGAGGTATGGATTACTGAAAAGGCCGTATGGAACAAACCAGACCCCAATAGCGCATAAGACGCCAAGCGGCAGCAAAAGCTTCTTAATATAATTTGTACCAAACTTGTTCATTCAGCTATCTTGATATATTCTGCGGACAATTTATTTGAGAACAGACTTTGATATATATTCAAAAGCTTCTTGCATTCCATGTCCCAGTTATATTTCTCCAATACAGCCTTTCTCCCGTTCAGCCCCATCTGTTTTCTCAGGCCGGCATTATCATATAAAAACCCGATTGCGGCAGCGATCTTTTCGGGGTCGGCAGGGTCCACTGATATGCCGCAATTAATGTCTGAGACCAGTTTCTTTAATTTCGGAAAGTCTGAAACAACAACAGACAATCCCGCGATCATATACTCGAACAGCTTTATTATATTTTCACCGGAAACATGCAGATACGCCGGAACAGGCTGAAATAGCGCAAGCCCTATGTCCGCCTGAAGAAGATGACCGCTCACTTCCTGCCAGGGGACACAGCCATGGTATTTGACATTTTTGAATGATTTAATACGCTCTATCAACCCGCTGTCCCTGGTATCGCCCAATAAATGTAATTCAATATCTTTGCCTTTCAGGCATTGCATGGCTTCCAGCATGACATCAATGCCGCGCTCCCTGGAAAGGCCGCCCGCGTATATTACTTTCAGAACGGTGTTGCTTTTATTATTTACTTCACGGGCAAAATCCAAAGGTGGATAGTTCGCAATTACCTCCGGCGCGTACCTCTCAAACCGGGGCTTGATATAAGAGCCAGCCGTAATTACGCGATCAAAAAACCTGCATGAAAATTTTTCCATCGCTCCCGCAAGGTATGACACCGGTTTTCTCAATCCCGGACTGATCCAGTATTTGGACAGGATCTGCTTCTCATAATCCTCATGCACATCATAAATAACTTTCTTGAAAGTGAGCATTTTCAAGAGCACCCCGGCGAATAACAGCTCGGGATCATGGAAGTGATAAATGTCCGCTTTTTGTCTCAGCGCCTTATATAAAAGCATTGCATTCAGGCCCAATATCCGGTGGACCCTGTTTCGGGCCTTTTTCAGGGCAATTATTTTGACCCCGTCAACAACCTCGTCACTGTCATGCTGTGCGATCAGTGCGACCTCATGCCCGGCCTTAGAAAGAGATTTGCATTGCTTATGAAAGATCCGGTCATCAAAAGGCCCGTGCGCGGTCGTCAGATGACAAACCTTAATTTTTCGCGTTGATAATGTCTTCATAAATCCTGACCGTTTCTTCAGCGTTCCTCTGCCATGAGAACTTCCGTTCGATAATGGCCCTGCCGTTTCTGCCCATCTCCATGGCCAATCCGTTGCTGTTAAGTAGAAACTCGATGGCGCTGCGCAACGCGTCCTCATCTTTGCTGTTAATAAGAATGCCGCTTTCTCCGTCTATGACTGCTTCAGGTATTCCGCCGACTCTTGTCGAAATGACCGGAAGGCCGCAGGCCATTGCCTCAAGAATTGCATTTGGAAGGCCTTCATAATAAGTAGGCAGCACGAACAGGTCCGCTGCTTTCAGCCAGAGGAACATCTCTTTGTGGGGACGGCTTCCGGTCAAATGTATTCTCCTGCCCAGGTCATTTGACAATAATATTTTTTTAACATCCCCCGTTTCCGGTCCATCGCCTAACAGGATGAGATGCAGATCAGCCCTCTTCTGTTTTAATTTCTTAAAGGCGTTTATTAATTCAAATATGCCTTTATCTTTATCAATGCTGCCTGCAAAAATAAGGACCGTGTCTTTACTGGAAATTCCCAATTTACTCCTGGTCATCTTCCGGAATTCCCCGCTTCCGTGGGGATCGTTAAAATCGCATCCGTTGTATACAACCTGGATTTCTTTTGCCGGATTTTCAAGGCCCATGGCCGCGTTCTTTAATGCGCTGCTTACGCTTATTAACCGGTCGGCCCCTGAAATGACTCTCCTGGTCAGATGCATTGTGAGTTTTTCATAGTGCGGGTAGATATTTATATCGCTGCCTCTGAGGCTGCAAACAAGCGGGAGATTGAATTTTTTTTTGATCATCAGCCCGACGTAGCCGTCATATGTCGCGGTATGGGCATGGACCAGATGGGGCTGATAAAATTTTATCATTGAGTTAAGAAGCCTGTTTATCCCGATGTACATCGCAAAACACGACAAACCGTGATACCATTGCGCGGGCAGGTGAATATAACGCGGGTAATGCACCGGCACGCCGTCTATCTCATCGAACCCTGCAACCATACCGTATTTTTTCCACCTGGACTTAAACCGGAGAAGCCTGGGAGCGTAGGGGACTGGAGAAATTATCATCACTTCGCATCCAGCCTTTGCAAGGTACTTTGCCTGGTTGTGGATAAACATCCCGTTGTTGGGATACATCCTGTTGGGATACATATGGGAGAGAACAAGTATTCTCATTACGATGCCTGCGCCTTACGTGAAATCGCCCTTGGCCTGACTGGCGGAAACGTTAGAATTCCACCGGCACATGTGATATGACCAGCCTTGTCTTGCCCCTGCCTGTTATATTGATGCTGTCGCATTCCTCAACACGTATATTCACCGACTGCCCGATCGCGCCCTTAATAATGTCTGTCATCCCTGTAAGTTCCGCTCCTGAGAAGCTGTCGTTCCTGACGATCTTCATCGTAATATTCCGGGCGTCGTTCTGAATGATTTGATATTGGCTGATGCCCTTTATGGACCTGAAACGGTTTGCAAAGAAAATGGACGGAACATAGTTTCCGTCTTCCGCCCTCAGGAAATCCTGCGCCCTGCCCTGCAGGCTTTTAATTGTGCTTAATCCTCTTCCGCACTCACATGCACCGGTTGCGGTAACGCCGACATCGCCGTTTTTATACCGTATCAACGGCATGGCATAATTATCCAGGTCCGTGATTGTTATCTCGCCCGGAACATTCATAACAGGAACGCCCCCGGCATTCGTAGCTTCAACGATGACGTGTTCATCAGAAATATGTTTGTTCCCGTACTCACACTGATATGCCAGCGATCCTATTTCATTGCAGCCGTAGTAATCAAAGACCCTGCCGTTAAACGTTTGTTCAATGAAGTCCCTTTGATGGTCGTAGAGCATCTCGGCGGTTGAAAAGATCACGGGGATTTTCACATCGTTTATTTTTTGTTTATGACAGACGGCAGCTATCCGGTATAAATTGGAGGCATACCCGGTCAATGCGAACGGACGGACCGATTTAATTTTTTCAAAATGCCGGATCAGCTCGTTTTCTTTTGCGTAAGCAGGGAAGCAATATCTGTTAACAAGTCTTGTCCTGACCTTCCCTAACAAATTCGGCCGGCCCTCTGAACAGAAATCTACGATCTTATCTCCGGTGCTAAACCCGGCCCACGACATCCCTCTTAACAATACCGCTTCCGTCCAGGTGAGGGTATCCATGTCCCGAAAAACCGTAAGAGACTCTCCCGTGGTCCCGCCTGTTGAGGCCTTGCTGATTTTTCTTTTATGACTGTCATTTGATGTCAGCTTGTCGTAATTATTTTTAATATCTTTCTTGGTCAGGACAGGGAAATACTTTAAGTCTTCAACGCCTTTGATATCTTCCGGCCTCAGGCCAATGTTTCGCATAGCGGCGCTGTAATACCGGACGCTGCTATACACATGCTTTATAAGCCTCCTGAGCTTTGCTGTTTGATATTCGAGCAGTTCGTCATGAGACAGCCATTGTGACTTGCTAATTTTATTTAATGTCTCAATGACCTGATATCCATACCTAAGGCCGAATTTTATCTTGTACACCGGGTACACAAGATTTTTATAGAACTCAGCGCGTATATTTGTATCAGGTGTCTGCATCTCGATTGGAAACGTTTACGACGAATAATTATACCGGCTGAATTTGTCCTTCATTATCCTGTGAGACAATATGCATGCCAGTCCCGCATGAATCCAGAAGAGCCTGTAATCAGCAGGCGAAGATCCAAAGCCGGTCAGTAATATTGATATGAAGCCGGCCCTTAAACTTGCGCTGAGGTTCAAAAGATACTTATCATTTGTCATGGAAAAGTATTTCCCTGATTTGGAATAGTATTTCAAGACCCTGTAACACAATAAAATAAATACCAGTCCGCCGAACAAACCCACGCTCACAAAAAGCAGCGATACAATATCGTGTCCCTCTCTTCCACTGACAAGTGAAATCCCTTCAGGATTATCTTCCAGAGAAATATTATTAAAACCGATACCGAACACCGGGTTAGTTACCAACAGATAAAGACTCTTCACAAGGACGTTATACCGTTCCAGGCTGGAAGAATCATGAAGCGTCAGGTCCCGCTGGCGGATAACATCAAACAGAAAGAAAGACATTGATAAAGCTATTATAACTATCACCAGGACATACGAAACAAGCTGTTTCCTGCTAAATGCCTTATCTTTAATATGCATGAAAAAATAAACCAATAAAAATATGGCTGATCCAAATATTGCGGTCCTTGAAATCGTAAGCCCTGTGCAAATCAGGGTTGTGAAGAAAAGGCATCCGAACAGAAGCCTTGAAATAAACTTTCCCGCATTTTGCGCGAGAAAAAGCAGGAAAGGCAGGCAGGAAAATAAAAACAGGCCGTATGAATTAGCGCTCCCGAACCCGCTTACTCTTATTACGTCTTCTTCGCCGACATGAACATTGCCGATTAAAGACGCGCCCGTCTGGTAGGTTATATATTGAATAATGCCCACCAGAGACGATAAGCCCGCTGACAAAGCGACCGCAATAATAAAAACATTTAATCTCTCTTTGCTGTTTATAAGGTCCTGCATGAAAAATATCATTAGTATGTTGAGGGAGATTATTAAAGTCTTCCTGAAGCTTATAACAGGATCAAGTGCCAGAAGCGATGAAAAGATCATGGAGCTGATGAAGAGCAGCAGAAATACGTTGTAGTCCATTAATTTAAAGAAGACTGTTTTTTCCCTTACAAAATATTTCAGGAACCAGCCGATTGCAACAGGAATGCCGGCTACTTTATTGACTGATTCTATAAATGGGACGCTGAACAAATGGGCAAAATAAGTGAATACTATGATTAAGATCAGACCCCAGAAAGGCTTCATCATAAGCAAAGTAAAAATCAGTAGGCCGGACACAACCCCCATTTGGGTATATATTGCGGTTTCAAAATCATTGGTTATAAAAATCAGATACAGCAAAGATGCTGTTACTGCGCTGATGACTACAAACGGCATTGCAGCCGACTGGTTTCTGGCAATGATGTTCATCTTTCTATTCCCTGAACGCGCACTAACACCGCATTTTTTTGGATTTGGAAAATATTAAGACGGCGCCCCTCATGGTCTTGCAAAAGTTATAGGGGTCAAACAATATTCCCGCGAGGGTCCATGGAAAGGCCTCCAGCGCAGTAGACCAATTGTTTAATTTCAATGACCATATCAGGATTATCGTTGCGATACGGTGACAAAGCCTGGGACTTTTCTTTAAGAGATTATCGTGCTTCCTGCGAAAGAGAAGAGCGGCGGCCAGTTTGCGCTGGAAATTCAGGGAAAGCCTGTCCTTGTCATTCCTTCTTACATGGACGAGCTTTTCCCTCAGGATGCCGAATTTCGTAACGCCGGCAATCCGCACGTACAGTTCCCAATCTTCTATTGCCGGGAAGCTTTCGTCAAATCCGCCGGCTTTCAAAAGTATATCTCTCCGGACTGCCACCGAACAGAGGGCCGTGACACAGTTGGTATACAATAATTCTTCCTGGATCCATCCTTCTTTTTCAGGCAGATGAATTGAAACTTCTTTTTGCGCTTCAAAGTCGTATTCCGCGTAACCGGCATAAATAATTCCAAAGGTCCCGTCCATCTTCCGGATCATTTTATACTGCATCTCTAATTTTTTGGGCAGCCATACGTCGTCGTCATCCAGGAACGTTATCCATTGCCCTCTTGCCCTGAAAATACCTGCGTTCCTGGCCCCGGCGCTTCCCCCGGTGCGGTCATTCATAATGTGATGGACCCTGTCATCACGGAATGATCGCGCAGCTTCCGCCGAATTATCAGTTGAGTGGTCATCAATGACGATCAGCTCGAAATCCTTAAATGTCTGATCGAGCACGCTCCGTACCGCCCCCCGCAGCAATTCAGCCCTGTTATAAGTCGGAATGATGACTGAAAAAAAAGGCGTCTTCATGCGCTTAGCCCGTTTTCAACAAGCACCTGATAACTGCGCGAGAGCGCCTCAGGAGTCCTGGAGATCTTTACCTGCTGCATGTTTAACACCTGCCGCCTGTAACGCACGTGATCGGCGGCGCTGAGTATCGCTCCTATTGAGTCACTCAGTTCGTTATCGCCGCATAAATACCCGATGTCGCCGTACCGCTTCTCAAGATTTTCAAAGATCGGGAGCCTGGTGGCTATTATGGGTTTCCCCAATGCTATGCAGTCCATTAATACCCCCGATGCGCTGAGCTCATAGTATCTCTCGTAGAACAGGCAGGCAAAGTGAAGTTTGTTCAAGAGGCGTACATATTCACTTCGTGTCAGTTGCGCCTTAACGGGTTTTGTGCTTAAGAAATCGATCTCAGGGACAATCAAGTAGTCGCTCCTTTCCGGGAGCATCCCTATAACGTGAAATTCCGCCAGCCCGGGAAACCGTCTTGATATATCAGCGGCGACGGCAACGTATTTCAGAAATCCTTTATGCCCGGAAACGCGGCCCAAATATCCGAACTGGACCGGCGTATCGAATTTATCTGCTTCCACGGGGTGATTGTCCGAAGGGATGGGGTGGTCCAGCACGCTGATCCTGCCTTGCAAAAACGGCAGTTCCTTTGTGACAGCATCCCGGACCGCCTCCTCAAGCACAATGTACTGGATGCCTCTGTTGCCGGATATCTTTAACGCTGTCTTCAGCTCGCTGATCCTGAAGATCGGATTCAGGGATTCTCTTAGAGAGCGGTAACGGAACTTTGAAAAATCCCCGTGAAGAATGACCTGAATCTTTTTGTCCTTGCCTGCAGCGCCAGTATGAAATTTAAGCGCCCATAATAAGGATGGATTGCCTGTGACCGCCAATACGCGCGCAGCCGGATCACAATTTAATTCATTCACAAGAAACTTTATAATCCTGAAGTCTTCGGGCAGCCTTTGAAAGAAGCTTGAATGCCTTGGCGGTAAATGCAATTGTCTCCAGATGACCGCGGCCCCGGGTTCAATTCCAGCCTGTTCCCGGACAAACCGCAGATGAGATTCTTCCCCGTAAAAGCAGACGGCCTCATCAGGAAACGCAAGGCGTATGGTTTTCAGTAAAGATGAATTAAAGGGAACGTGTTCCATTCCCCAGGCTATCGGATCGCAAACTATGAACATGTGTGATTGACCGCATTACTGAAATTATTCTCTAATTTCAGGGCCTCAATTTTAATGTTAAATTTTTCCTCTATTGTCTTTCTGCCTTCCGCGCCCATTGCCCTTCCAAGTTCCGGGTGTTTCAATACCTTTTCGATAGCATCCGCTATGGCCTCCGGGTCCTGAGGAGGCACCAGTATCCCGTTTATTCCGTCATCCACCAATTCTTCAATTCCGCAGATATTTGATGTTATGACCGGCAGCCTCATGGCCATCGCCTCTTTCAGGACATTAGCCAGAATGTCTCTTTTCCCGTCAGGAGCAATTATGCATGGCAGTACAAACACTGTGGAACGATTCAGATGTTCTTTAATTTCACCGGCTGGCAGAAAATCAATAAATTTAATGCCGGGAATTTTCAGTTCATCAACAAGTTTTTTGTATTTATCTTTTTCAGGCCCCTCACCGATCACGGTGCATTCATAGCTGATCTTACGCTTGTTTAATATATGGCAGGCTTCAATAAGATAGATTATCCCCTTTTCATCAGTCAGCCTTCCTGCCGTGATTATCGAATTGGGCGATCTCTCAATATCTTCCGGTTTGAAGAATCCGGGGTTTATCGCGCTATGAATGATTTCAACACTTTCATCCATGGCTGTTATGCTTTTTAAATGCCTCCGGTTGTAGTCGGCAATAGTAATTATTTTTGAGGCCTTCATGATCGCGTCAATTCTTTTTTCCGCTTCATAAGAATTATCGGCATGGTAGATATCATGGGCCCTGAAGCATAATGTAAAAGGAACGCCGAGTGTCTTTGACAGTAAATAGACCTTGTCTATCATCCGGGGCGTTGAAAACGGTGAGTGAATGACGTCAATTCCCGAATCAAAAAAAACCCGCACATCAAGATAGTCCGCGACCCCGTACTTTGGGTCAGGATAATTCCTCAGCACGCAAATGAAGGCCTTGACGGTGCGCAGCGGACCTGTGAAAAAGTCGCTTATCAGCGTCTGAACAAAACAAAGATATTTCTGTTTTCTGCTTTCAAATCTGTGAAATCTGTGATAAGTCCTGTCGAGTCCGTTCTTAAGCAAAATCGGTTCAGTTATAACATCATGAATCCGCCTGGAACCTTCCGACAGGATCAAAACATCATGGCCCTGCTTTTTTAATTCAATTATCTCATTCAGGATAAAGGTTATCAGCTTGTCGCAGATATACAGTATTTTCATTTCAGATTCTGATCCAGCCTGATCTCGCTGTTAATCAAGCTTTCACTGTATAGCTTCAGCTACAAGACCTCTCATCTCCAGCCGGTTGATCTTCGACTTGAGCGTTTCCATCTCTTTCCTCTGCTTTTCAATTGTCTTCTGCTGTTCCTTAACAGCCTCGATAAGAAGAGGGATCATCTCGGTATAGACAACACTCTTTTCTCCAGATGCGCCTTCCTTGACTATCTCAGGGATCACCCTCTCTACTTCCTGCGCTATCACCCCGTAATGCTTCCCTTCTTCAAATCTCTTCTCCGCATACTCCTCTGTCCTGTAAGCATAAGAAACACCGTTTAACTTCATTATCTTGTTC
>JACRMS010000013.1 GCA_016214845.1 Nitrospirota bacterium
GCACCTCCGGAAATTACAGTTCCGAAAAGATTGCCAATATGCTGACTTATATTCAAGTCGACACCATGAAAATCATGGGAAAAGTTTTTTGTATTCATATTGTTATGAATGATTCTCATAATATTAACCGGACACTACTGAGATGAAGCGTTTGTTAAAAAGCTGCGTAAAAACAAAATGGAATTCCACGTGTGGAATGTCAACGATATTGAGACTGCGGATTATTTTCGAAATCTCGGAGCTGACTCCATGACAACAGACAGGCCCGGCTGGCTGAGAGAAGTACTCCGTGCTGATTAATATCATTTGATTAACTTTGTATAATATAAAAGCGATACCTGTTTAACATGGAAGATATTATGGTAAATAAAAACCCGGACCTTGGCGGACTCTCTGTACTTGTGATCGAAGATGACCCGTCTTCATCAAGCCGGATTGAAAGCGGCCTGAAAGATTTCGGAGCGCAGGTGTATACTGCCGCAACCGCTTCGGAGGTCTCCGGGACACTTTCGCTTGAACAGGTCAATGTAATACTCATCTCGCTGACACTTGCAGATGAAAAATGCCTGAGCATCATAAAAGATTACAAGGCAGCACATCCCGGCACACTCTTTTATCTTCTGGCCGAGCAGAACTACTGCCATGTGGAGCCTGTTGAAGGGTCGGTCAGGCAGATACTTGATGACTGCCTTCAAAAGCCTCTTGATGTGGAAAGATTTGCAGGCATAGTGGGCGCGAGCTTCGGCAGGCCCCGCACATCGACTTCCCTGTCGGTGATCGAGCCGTTAAGCGTGAAGGCCAAACCATACTTCATCTTCCGCTCCTACACTATGAGACTCGCGCTCTCCACCCTTCCGCAGATCGCAGCCTCAGAGCAGACAGTTCTCGTCTCAGGGGAGACAGGCACGGGAAAAGAACTGGTCGCTCGCGCGATACACATGTTAAGCCCGCGCTCCGACGGACCATTTGTGCCTATAAACTGCGGCGCGATCCCTGAAAGTTTGATTGAGAGCGAGCTCTTCGGGCATGAAAAAGGCGCCTTCACCGGGGCGTTAAAAAGCAGGAAGGGAAAATTTGAGACCGCCCATAACGGGACCCTGTTTCTTGATGAGATCGGCGATATGCCTCTTATCCTGCAGATCCGTCTGCTGCGCGTGCTTGAAGACGGAGAGGTTTACCGCGTCGGCAGTGATAAACGGATACCGGTTAACGTCAGGGTGATAACAGCCACGCATATGGACCTTGAAGGCGCTGTTGGCAACGGCCTTTTCCGCAAAGACCTTTACTACCGTTTAAACGTACTCCGCGTCCACCTGCCGCCCCTCAGGGAGCGCGTTGATGACATCCCCGTGCTTGCGCTTCATTTTCTTGAGAGGACCTTTGACGAAATGGGACATTCAAAACCCTACCCGTCTTTTTCACCGGAAACCGTTCACCTTCTTCAACAATATCAGTGGCCTGGAAATGTCAGGGAGCTCAGGAATATCATGACGCGTGTTGCGACCCTGCTGCCGCCTGACACAAAACGGATATTCCCCATGCATATACTTCCACACCTTGGTGAGATAAAAAGCCCTGAAAGCGAATCAGATATCCTGCCGTCTTCCGAAGGGACATTTATTCCAAAAGGCACCCCCCTTGATAAGGCGGAAGAGCTGCTCATTCAGGAGGCATTAAAACAGACAGACGGCAACCGCACCCGGGCCGCCAGACTCCTCGGCATCAGCCTGCGCACCCTCAGGAGAAAGTTAAACAAGTAAATGCCGTTGGGGCACAATGTCCTCTGCCGGTCATATTGCCCCACGATTAACAGGCCATATCGTCCCCTTTTCTTTGCGAATAGAAAACTGTCCCTGCCGAACTTGTTGTTTTTTATAAAACCTTTTTCCTGGCACATCGCTTGCAATTTGATCAGCGTAACTATGAATAAATTTTAATAAAAAGGAGGAATGAACCATGTTAACAAGAGAACTTGAGAGATTGGAGAATGTTCTGGATCCATGGAGGGACTTTGATCGTCTCAACAGTGAGTTGTTTGAAATGATCTATCCGGCAAGGGGAGAATTCCCGCCGATGAACATGTGGAAGAACGAAGAGAAGGCAATGGTTTCAGTGGAGATCCCGGGAGTCGATCCTGAAGGTGTTGAGATCGAGGTAAGCGGTGAAATGCTTACATTGATGTTTGAGCGCAAGCCTGAGGAGTTGAAAGAAGGAGAATCATACACCAGGAAAGAACGCTGGTACGGTCAATTCAGCAGGACCATTGAGCTTCCCTTTAATGTTCAAGCGGACAAGGTGACGGCAAAATTTTCAAAGGGTGTGCTTTTTATCGAGCTGCCGAGGGCTGAAGCAGAGAAGCCAAAGAAGATCACAGTAAAGGTGGAATAACTAAATAAGGAGGTGACAAGTATGGCGGAAACCGTAAAAGACATAAACAAAACAAACAGAAAAACATACAGCCCCGCGGTTGATATTTTAGAAACAACCAACAATATACTCCTGACAGCCGATATGCCGGGGGTGGATGAAAAATCCGTAGAAATAACCGTTGAAAAAAATTTCCTGACAGTTCACGGGATGATCGACCCGACAGTGCACGATACTTTGGAAATGTCAGTAAACGAATACGGTGTCGGAGATTATCAGAGGGTATTCACTTTCAACGATGAAGTTGACAGGGACAACATAAAGGCAACGTTAAAAAACGGAGTGCTAAAGCTCGTCCTGCCCAAGTCGGAGAGGGCAAAGGCAAGAAAGATCGAGGTCATCAGCGAAGCGTAGGGGCCAAATTTCTGTCATTCCGGCTTGTCCGGAATCTTTCCGGAAGGATTCCCGATGCGCTTCGCTTGCGGGAATGACACCAAAAAATAAACTTTCAAATAATGACGCCCTGCGGTCTCTGCCGCAGGGTGCTTCACTTGCAAGCAACACAATTTTAATGTATATAAATTTTAGCAGGAATTTATCTGCGGATTGAAAATCAAGGAGGTGCTTATGCCGGAAGCATGTGCGTGTTTAGGATGTAATGTCGGTTCAACGGTCCCGAATTTCACTCTGGAGACATTTGAACCGGCCAAAGGAGACTTCGGAGAAATAAGTCTTGCAACACTCAGGAAGAACAAGAAGTGGACCATCCTCTTTTTTTACCCCGCGGATTTCACTTTTGTCTGAGCCACGGAATTTGCTGCTCTGGCAGAGCAGTACGACAGGTTCAAGAAAATGGGCGCTGAGATCATCACCGTCAGCAGGGACACAAAGTTCGTCCATCTCGCCTGGCAGAGAGACGAAAAACAGCTCGCAAACGTGAAGTATCCCATGGGCTCTGACGTCACTGGAAGGCTTGCGAAGATGTTCGGTGTTTATGACGAGGCCACAGGGCTTTCATTGAGAGGCACTTTCATTATAAACCCCGAGGGCAAGCTGCTGAATGCGGAAGTGAACTACTTCAACATGGGCAGGAATGTCGATGAGCTGATGAGAAAATTCAAGGCCAACCTCCATCTCGCAAAACAGACTGCCGAGGGATGCCCCGCAAAGTGGAAGGAAGAAGGCGACCTGACCCTTAAACCCTCCGCAAAAATGGTCGGCAGGGTGCACGAGGCCTTAAAGGAAATGGGCGGTTAACAGACGGGTGGGCGCGGGCGTAGTCGATGAGCGGAACACAATGAATAAATTAAAGCGGTTGACCTGCAGGGCACAGACTTTAACAAGACAGCGCCCTGCAGGTCAGAAATTAATCCGGATCACCCCAACCCTCCAGGGAGAATACATGCGGTATGACAGGCAAGCCATAAGCTTAAACAGAAAAGCCTATGAATCGCCGGACATAAATTTGTTATATCACCCCCGCCCGCCCAGGACTTCAGTCACGATCCTTGCAAATGTTTTGTGCCGAGGCAGTGGCAAGGATCGCGCCTTCAGTCCTGCCCATCTGCCCCCTCAAAGGGGACGCCCTGAGTATTTAATTATCGTGGTTATTGCGTGTTTCAGCGGGAATTACTTTTATTGAGAATACCTGCGTATAAATAAGCTCTGCGGACTTTAAAATTGATTATTACGGATTAAAAGAGTGATGTCCATTCAATCGAAAGAATGCGTCTTCTGCTAACAAAGAGGGAGTGTAAAGATTTCGACAGTTGTAAAAAAACTTCAGCTATAATTTATACCTCCGAGGAAGGAGTGCCCCACAACCAGAGAGATACAATAAGGGCTAAACCGCTATTTATTTCTCCCTGAACTAAACTCCCATTGGATTTTCATAGGAGAGCAACCTTTCACATAGTACTCAATGCCTTTGAAAGTTTCTGACATCTGAAAATTTCATCCTGTAAGCAGCAATCTATTGAAGTTTGAATTGCATTTATTTCAGCAACAAGTCGCGCTCAGAGGAGGATCTATAATTAACGATTATTTGCATTAATTCTCAAGCGATCTGACTCAGTTAGAATAACTCTCCGTGCGATCATCCCGTTCGATCTTTATTCGTAATTTGTTAATGTTGGACTTGACATATTCAAATAAGCATTTTAAAATGACATTTGAATATAGATAAAGGACAGACGCTTGGAGACAACATGAAGACACCACGAGAATGCAGTAAGAAAACCTGTAAAAACCTGCTGGAAGCAGCGGTCGCTGTATTCGCGGAGAAAGGCTATCGGGACGCTACTATCGCGGAAATCTGTGGTAGGGCCAATGCAAATATTGCAGCCGTGAATTACCATTTCCGCGACAAAGAAACTCTTTATAGAGAAGCATGGCGATATGCCTTCTCCGAGTCCATTAAAGCCCATCCTCCAGATGCCGGAGTAAGTGATGATTCACCGCCGGAAGAACGCCTGAGAGGACAAATAATAGCCCTTCTGCATCGGATCAGCGACAAAAAGAACAAAGAGTTCTTTATTGTGATGAAAGAATTTGCAAATCCGACAGGGCTTTTGAATGAGATCATGCAAGAAACGCTGCTTCCTCTGCAAAAAAGTATGCAAGATACAATCCGTGAGCTGATACGGCCTCAGGCTCAGGACATGCAGATTCAGTTCTGTGAGATAAGCATCATCAGCCAGTGTATCAATCCGGCGGTCATTCGCAGTAACCAAAAGGAGCTGATCGGTCCTTCGGAAATCACAGATATTGAGAAATATGCAGACCATGTTGTGCAATTTTCGCTGGCCGGGATACACAAAGTACAGGCTGAGTCCGGGAAGAAAACATTTTTAAGACGAACCAAGGTGGCAAGACCTTTAAAAGGAAAACTATGAGTTTTTTA